>NZ_JBFARO010000023.1:0-99829 GCF_040677125.1 Actinomadura sp. NPDC049382 | reverse complement strand
CTGGTCCACGGAGCCCGCACCGCGCGGCTGGCACTCGGCGCGGGCGTCCTCGACGAGCTGCAGATCCACCTGGTCCCGGTCCTGCTCGGCCAGGGCGAACCGCTCTTCGCCGACATGCCGCCCGACCACATCGAGCTCGAACTGCTCCGCACCGCGGACGGGGCGGGCGTGACCCACCTGCGCTACCGCGTGCGGACGGAGGGCTGAGGCGATGGCGACCATCCGCCTGTACATGACCATGTCCCTGGACGGTTACGTCGCCGGGCCGCAGGACGGCCCGGACGCGCCCATGGGCATCGGCGGCTTCCGGCTCTTCAACTGGCTCGACCGCCGCAACGACCCGGGACCCAGCGGACAGGTGTACCGGGAGGTACTGGCCACCCGCGCCGTCATCTCCGGCCGCCGCACCTACGAGCACGCCGGCCGCTGGCAGGGCGACCATCACGACGGCGTTCCCGTCTTCGTCCTGACCCACGACGTCCCGGACGACCCGCCGCCGGGCAGCGTCCGCTACGTCACGGACGCCGCCGAGTGCGCCGCCCGGGCCCGCGCGGCGGCCGGCGACGCCGACGTGATGGTGCACGGCGCCGGAGCGGCCCGGGCACTGCTGCGGGCAGGCCAGCTCGACGAACTGGAACTGCACGTCGTCCCCGTCCTCCTCGGCCAGGGCCGCCGCCTGTTCGGCGACCTCCCACCCGAACACATCGAACTGGACCCGATCCGCCGCCTGGCCACCCCGCAGGCCGAGGACCCCGCAAAACAGGTCCTGCACCTGCGCTACCGCGTCCAGCCCCAGAACCACACACGCGTTTCTGTGAGTGTCTAGTCCTTTCTACGAGAGATGTTAGAGAGCTTTAGATTTGCCCAGAGGCGTGGCGAGAGAAATATACGGCTCTCTATGGCTGGAGCTAGAGAGGCGTATATCCGGCTGACTGTGCGGTGGCGATGCGGATTTCTACGGTTCTCTAGCTTTTTTGCTAGAGAACTTGATAGAGCCCAAGCGGGCGTCAGGCGGGTTGGGAGCGGAGGAACTTGCCGAAGTGCGGGACCGTGAAGGCGACCATGCCGCGTTCGGCGCTGTAGATGAGGCCCTTCTTGATGAGTCCGTCGCGGGCGGGCGACAGGCTGGACGGTTTGCGGCCCAGCTCGTCGGCGACCGAGGCCGTGGGCACCGGGTCGTCGCCGAGCATGGCCATCGCGCGCATGTAGTCGCGCTCGGCGGGGGTGGCGCGCTCGTAGCGGCTGCCGAAGAAGCCGACCGCGAGTTCGCTCTCCGCCTCGGGGGCGGCGACCTTGATGTCGTCCGCCGTGATCGGGGTGTCGGGGGCGACGTCCCAGACGACCTTCGCGTACGCCTGGACGAAGTAGGGGTAGCCGTCGGCCGCGCCGTACAGGGCGTCGAGGGCGTCCTCGGTGAAGGTGACGTCCTCGCGCTCGGCGGGGGCCATCAGGGCGTGGTCGGCGGACTCCCGGTCGAGCCGGTCGATCCGCGCGTACCGGAACAGCCGCTCGGAGTAGGACTTGCTGGCGGACAGGACGGCCGGCAGGTGCGGCAGGCCCGCGCCCACCACGATCAGCGGCCCGCCGACCTGCGACAGCTCGTGGCACGCGGCGCACAGCGCGGAGACGTCGTCGGCGGGGATGTCCTGCATCTCGTCGACGAACAGGGCGATCCCGACGCCGACGTCGGTCGCGACGGACGCGGCGTCCACGAACAGCTCGGTGAGGTCGATCTCCAGGTCGCCGGAGTCGGCGCGGCCGCGCGCGGCGGGCACGTCGATGCCGGGCTGCCAGCGGTGCGCGCGCGCCTTGGCCTTGCCGGACGGCTCGGGGCCCGACTGGGCGAACGCCTTCAGCACGCCGAGGAACTCCTCGATGCGGTCGGGCGCGCGGTGCCGGGGCGCGAGTTCGCGGACGGCCCGGTGCAGCGCGGAGGCGACCGGGCGCCGGATCGACTGGTCGGGCCGGGCCTCGATCTTGCCCGTCCCCCACAGCCGCTGGATGGCCATCGACCGGAACGCGTTGAGCAGCACGGTCTTGCCCACGCCGCGCAGCCCGATGACGATCATGCTGCGCTCGGGGCGGCCGCGGGCCACGCGTTCGAGCACCACCTCGAACTGCTTGAGCTCGCGGTCGCGGCCGGCCAGCTCGGGAGGGCGCTGCCCGGCGCCCGGGGCATAGGGGTTGCGCACGGGGTCCACGCTGTCGGACTCTATGAGGCGATATAGCTGCGGCCGTAGATTTGCGTAGAAAACGCTGCGGCGTGTCGCCTGCCGCCGCCCGCAGCGCGCCGGGGCCTCATGCCCTCGCGTGGCCGTCGCCACCATGTCGCCTCCCGAGGCGAGCGCGTTCCGAACAAGTCGAACTGCTGTTCGACTGTTCGAACACAGTAGCGCATGCGCCGGGTCGCGTCACGCGAACCGCGACATCGACCCGGCCGCCGTCGAAAAGGCCCGGGGCGGGCCTGTCCGGAGCGGGGTACCGGACAGGACCGCCCGCGGGGGTCAGGCGAGGGACTCGTCGGCGTCGGACCGGTGCGGCACCTTCTCCGCGGGGACGGTGCCCATCCGTCCGGCCTGGAAGTCCTCGAAGGCCTGGATGATCTCGTCACGGGTGTTCATCACGAACGGCCCGTACCGGGCGACCGGCTCGCGGATCGGCAGCCCGCCGAGGATCAGGATCTCCCACCCGTTCGCGCTGGCCGACGGCTGGGCGTCGGCCGCGCGGACGACCAGCCCGTCACCGGTGCCCTTGTTGTGGGTGCCGGCGAACACGGCGAGCTGGCCCTCGTCCAGGCCCACTTCCTCCACGCCGACCGTACCGCGCCCGGAGAGCACGTACACGAGCGCGTTGAACTCCCGCGGCCACGGCAGCGCGAGCCTGGCGCCCGGTGCGACCGTCGCGTGCAGGTAGTTGATCGGCGTGTAGGTGACGCCTGGGCCGTCGTACCCGGCGACCGATCCGGCGATGACGCGCACGAGGGACGAGCCGTCGTCGGCGGCCAGCAGCTTGACGTCGCGGGCCTCGATGTCCTGGTAGCGCGGCGCGACCCACTTCTGGGCGCGCGGCAGGTTCACCCACAGCTGGACGCCGTGGAACAGCCCGCCCTTGTCGACCAGCTCGGGCGGCGGCTGCTCGATGTGCTGGATCCCGGACGCGGCCGTCATCCACTGCGTGGCGCCGTCCGAGATGAGGCCGCCCCCGCCGGTGGTGTCCTGGTGCTGGAACGCGCCGTCGATGATGTAGGTGACCGTCTCGAACCCGCGGTGCGGATGCCACGGGGTGCCCTTCGCCTCGCCGGGCGCGTACTCGACGGCGCCCATGTGGTCGAGGAGCAGGAACGGGTCGGCCAGGGACAGGTCGATGCCCGGGAAGGGGCGCCGGACCTGGAACCCCTCGCCTTCGAGGTGGCGCTGGGCGGTCACGACCTTGGCGACGCGGCGCCAGTCGGTGTCCGCCTGCGGCAGCAGCGGGAGGCGGGGCAGGGTCAGCGGGTCGGCCATCACGGCAGGCATGGGGTTCTCCCTCGTTCGGGTGCCCGTCCCGGCCGGGCGGTGCACTGCTCCCCGGAACGTAGTTGAATCATCAACTATTCCGCCGTACGGGTCCGGCGGCGGGTACTGCTACCGTGAAGATAGCGCGCACTAGTTGAATCTTCAACATATGTTCTATACTTCCCGGTATGAGCGAACCTCGCTGGCTCGACGCCGCCCAGCAGCGCGATTGGCGGGCATACGTGGACGGCAGCGTCCGGCTCACCGAGATGATGGACCGGGACCTCAAGACCAAGCACGGCCTGTCGGTCTCGGAGTACGAGATCCTCGTCCGGCTGTCGGAGGCTCCCGAGCGGCGGCTGCGGATGGCCGAACTCGCCGAGAACGCCAGCCAGTCCCGCAGCCGGCTGTCGCACACCTGCTCCCGCCTCGAGGGCAAGGGCCTGGTCAAGCGCGACAGCTGCCCCAACGACAAGCGCGGCGTCTTCGCCCACCTCACCGACGACGGGTACGCGGCGCTCGAACGCGCCGCCCGCGACCACGTCGAGACCGTCCGGACGTTCTTCATCGACGTCGTCGACCCGGCCGACCTTGAGGCCGTCGGGCGCGCGTTCAGCCTCGTCCTGAAGCGCCTCGGCCCCGCCTGACCGAGCGCGGGCAGGCCGGAGGGGTCAGAGGGGGAACGTCACCCCGGTCAGGAAGCCGACGGACACCAGCGTCAGGAACACCCAGGCGAGCATCATGCCGATGCCGAACGTCCGCCACCGCCCCCCGACCTTCCACACGAGCAGCCCGCCGAGCCCGTACGCCAGCAGCAGCAGCGTGACGAACTGCGGCAGCAGGCTCGGGCGGCGGCTCATCATCAGCGGCGCCCACATCATCACGATGTCGACGAACAGGAACACGCAGAAGCCCGCCGTCAGCGCCTTCACGTCCCGCCCGAGGAACACGCGCGCGCGCTCCACCAGGACCTGCGCCCTGTCCGCGGGCAGCCGCGGCTGCACGGCTCCCTGCTCCACCTCCACACTGTGCGCCACGGCGAAGATCTCGTCTTCGAGGCTGGGGAGGTCGCTCTCCTGAGCTTCCGTCATGCCGGCTCCCTGCGACCGGACGTCACCGGGCGACATGCCCGGCGGTTGAGTCAGCGTCCACGGCCCGTCCGTCCCGGCCCCTATCCGGCGGGCGCGCGTTCAAACGCACGGTAGCGAACCAGTGGTGCCGCACGTACCGCTCCTGACCTGCGTATGCTGCAAAGATGCCAGGTAGAGGGCCGATTTCCAGCGCGTCCATCCTCGCCGCACTGCTCGGGGTGGCGCTCGTGGCGACCGGATGTGGCCGCGGCGACGAGTCCGGTGAGTCGCCGCCCGCCACCCCGCCCACCGCGTCCGGCACGCCGTCGCCGTCGGCGGCCCCGACGAACCAGAGCTTCCAGGCCGCGGTCAAGAAGGTGACCGCCGGCGACCTGAGTGCGTCCTGGCGCAAGGGCTGCCCCGTGGCGCCGTCCGGGCTGCGGATGATCGAGATGACCTACTGGGGGATGGACGACCGGCCGCACACCGGCGGCCGCCTCGTCGTCAACGCCAAGGCGGCCGACGACCTCGTCTCCGTCTTCAAGAAGCTGTACACCATGCGCTACCCGATCGAGCGCATGGAGCCGGTCGACAAGTACGGCGGCAGCGACTTCGACTCGATCGAGGCCAACAACACCTCCGCGTTCAACTGCCGCAACGCGACCGGGTCCGACTCCTTCTCCCAGCACGCCTACGGCCTCGCCGTCGACATCAACCCCTGCCAGAACCCCTACGTCTACGCGAACGGGCGCATCGCCCACAAGGACTGCACGAAGTACAAGAACCGCAAGCTGGACGCGCCGGGCATGATCCACTCCGGCGACAAGGTGGTGAAGGCGTTCGCCTCGATCGGCTGGGGCTGGGGCGGCGAATGGAGCGGCGCCAAGGACTACCAGCATTTCAGCAGCTCGGGCCGGTGACCCCGGCGTCGGCTAGCCGAGCATCATGATCGCGCCGACGAGGACCACGACGACCGCGACCACCGCGACGACGCCGACGATCAGACCGACGTTCGGGCCGGACTTCTGCGGCTGCGCCTGGCTGGCGAAGTTCTGGAACTGGTGCGTCGTGCCGGCCGGATCATTCGGTGTCTGCGACATGCCGAAGAGGGTAACGGATGCCTTCCGCACGAGTCGGCCCCTTTGTAACGTTCGGCGAGTCCCACGGCGAACGTCCCGCATGAGCGGGGTGCACCCTTCCGAGCGGAGAGTGTGGGATTCGAACCCACGAGGACTGTCCCCAGCCCTGGGCGCTTTCAAGGCGCCTGCACTAGTCCACTATGCGAACTCTCCCGGCGGCCGTTCATGCGGCCACCGACCACGATAGCGGTCACCGCGACCTGCCATCGACCGCATATGCGGAGTTCACCCGACCCTGACATCGGCGTGCGCGCGGTCGCAGCCGCACGGCTTGCGTCCGGCGGTGAACGCCATCGTCGCGGTCCCCTGCACCACGCCGGTCTTGCCGCGCCTAGACGCGGTCACCCGCACGGGCAGCCCTGCCAAGGGACGCGCCTCACCACTGAGGGTCACTTGCAGGGCGTCCGGCCCAGCCCAAGTGCAGGGAACCTGCCCACACGAGGGCATCGCCTTCCGTGGAGGGACGGGCAGGGCTGTGCACGGCAGTTCCCCGACGCAGACACGGACGCGCCAGCCGTCGCCCACCAACTGCCCCAAGCCCGACACGGAGACGGTCACCGGCGGCCCGCACGGCGAGCACACCACCTGGCCGGACGAAGAACCCGAGCAGCCCGCGCACAGCGCCAGGACCGCCGCGGCCGGCGCCGACCGCACTCTGCCGATCATGGCCGCTGGGACGCGCCCCGGCCGCCTACGGTTCCTCAGAGGCTCCGTCGGGGACGCGGTAGCCGGGAATGGACGGCCACCGGACCGTCATGACGACCGACTCCTCCTCGGCCTCCCACGAGTGGTCGACGCCCCGGCCCCACACCACGTAGTCGCCCTGCTCGGCGAGGACCACGTGCCGGCCGGGGAACTCCAGCCGGAACCGGCCGCTGATCAGGACGAGCAGCGCGGTGCGCTTCTCGCCGTCCGTCCACTGGGCGCGCCGCTCCCCCTTCGGGTGGACGCCCCACTTGATCTCGACCTCGTCGCTGTGCCGCAGGTCGCCGGGCGCCTTGAAGTGCCCGAGCAGCCACCCCCGGTCCCCGGCCGCGTCCGGCCCCGCCTTCCCCACGTACAAGCCATCGACGTCCGTCACGGAACGTGACCCTACCCGGCCGGTCAGGGCTGGGGCGGGCGCTGGAAGGCGAAGCCGTCGCCGACGACGGCGGCGAGGGTGAGGTACGCCTCGCGCGTCGCGGGGGCGAGCTGCTCCAACTCGACCTCGGCGCCCTCCTCCAGGTGGTCGTCGTAGGGGATGCGGACGACCGCGCGGCAGCGGCTCTCGAAGTGCGCCTGGAGCTTGTCGAGGTCGACCTGGCTGCGGGTCCGGTTGCGGACCATCGACAGGACGACGACGCCGTTGCGGACGAGGTGCCCGTGGTCGTGCGCCTCCAGCCAGTCGAGGGTCGCGCTCGCGGAGCGGGCGCCGTCCACCGATGGGGAGCTGACCAGGACGAGCTGGTCGGCGAGGCTCAGCACGCCCGCCATCGCCGAGTGCAGCAGCCCGGTGCCGCAGTCGGTGATGCAGACCGAGTAGTACTGCTCCAGGACGACGGCGACGGCCGCGTAGTCCTCGGCGGAGAACGCCTCGCTGACCGCCGGGTCGCGGTCGGAGGCGAGGATCTCCAGCCGCGCCTCGTTCTGCGAGGTGAACGCGCGCACGTCCGCATACCGGTGGATGTTGTCGCGGTTGTTGAGCAGGTCGCGGACGGTCGCCGCGGTCTCCAGCCGGACCTTGTCGGAGAGCGTCCCGCGGTCGGGGTTGGCGTCCACCGCGATGACCCGGTCGCCGCGGAAGGAGCCGAGCATGGAGCCGAGGCCGGTGGTGGTGGTCGTCTTGCCGACGCCGCCCTTCAGCGACATGACCGCGACCCGGTGGTGCCCGCCGGCGACGGGGGTGCGGGCCCGCGCGATGAGGTCCTTGCGGCGCAGCTCGCCCTGCGACTCGCCGGGGTGGATGCCGCCCGCGGTCGCCTTGTAGACGGCGCGCCGCCACCCGGAGGACGGTGCGATGCGGCGCTCGCCCAGGAGGTTCTCGGAGCTGAGGCTGTCGGTGTTCTGCGGTTCCTGCTGCGGCGGGGCGGTGTGCCCCGGCGGCATCATCTGGCCCTGTTGCGGGCCCGGGGGCGGGCCGTAGCCCGGGTAGGGCTGCCCGGTGTTCGGGTCGACGGGCACGTACGGCTGGCCGGTGGCGGGGTTGATCTGCTGGTACTGCGCGGGGGCGTTGGGGTCCTGCGCGTACGGCTGCCCGGCGCCGGGGTCGACCGGCAGGTACGGCTGGCCGGTGTTGGGGTCAACCGCCGGGTATGGCTGGCCCGTGTTCGGGTCGACCGCCGCGTACGGCTGGCCCGTGTTGGGATCGACCGCCGCGTACGGCTGACCCGTGTTCGGGTCCACCCCCGGATACGGCTGCCCCGTGGTCGGGTCCACCGCCGGGTACGGCTGCGGGTACTGCGCGGGAGGCGGGGCGTACGGCTGGCCGGCGTTCGGGTCGGGCTGCGGGTACGGCTGCGCGGTGGTCGGGTCGGCCGGCGGGTACGGCTGGGCGGCGCCGTTGGCGTCCTGCGGGTACGGCTGGACGGCGCCCGGCTCCATCATCGGCGGGAACTGCGGGGCGGCGATGTCGGCCGCCAGCGGACGGCCGGTGGCCGGGTCGATCGGCACGTAGGGGCGGCCGGAGTCGTCGGTGTCCTGCGGGTAGGGCTGCCCGGTGGCCGGGTCGACCGGCTGGTACTGCCCGGCGGCGTTCTGCTGCTGCGCGAACTGGTCGGACGGGTACGGCGGCAGCTGGTCGAGGGGCGGGGCGGAGCCGTCGCCCGCGTCGTACGGCGACTGCTGCGGGGGCTGGGGCGGCTGCGGGACCTGCGACGGGTCGTAGACCGGGGCCGGGTAGTACGGCGGCGGGAGCATCCCCCCGTCGAACGGCTGCGGCATCGGGCCGCCCTCGTAGGGCGGCGGCTGCGGGACGGGACCGCCCTCGTAGGGCGGCGGCTGCGGGACGGGACCGCCGTCGTAGGGCGGGGGCTGCGGCGGGCCGAAGTTCTCCGCGCCGAAGCCGGTGCTCTCCGGGGCGCCCTGGAAGGCGGGCGGCGCGGCGAGCCAGGGGTTGCCGTTCTCCGGGACGGGCGGCGGCCCCTGCTGCTCCGGCGCGGGAGGCTGCTGTTCCGGCGCGGTGCCCTGCTGCTCCGGCGCGGCCGGCGGTGGCCCCGGCGCGGCGGGCGGCTCGGGCGCGGCCGGCGGCTCCGGCGGGGCGTTCTCCTGCTGGGCGGGGGCGGACCGCGCCGCCTGCTCACCGTCCCGGGCCGGTTCCGCCGTGTCGCCGCTCATCGCGTCCAGAGAGGCCAGCCGCTCCTCCAGGGAACGCCCGTCGTGCTCGTTCCTCGCCACCGTTTATCCCCCTCGGGCACGCCTCTGATGATCAACACGGTGCAGGTGGGCAAAATGGCCCCCACGCAGGATACCCATCACCCAATACCACGCATCCCGCGCGTAGATCGACCTTGGGGCGGGACTCCGGGGAGGGGGAGCACTCCGCGGCGCGCCCGGTAGCGTGATCGGTATGCATGCGATCGTGATCCGCGAGCCGGGCGCCCCTGACGTCCTGGAGTGGACGCAGGTGCCGGACCCGGAGCCTCAGCCGGGCGAAGTGCTGATCGATGTGGCGGCGAGCGCGGTGAACCGCGCGGACGTCATGCAGCGGCTGGGCTTCTACCCGCCGCCGCCGGGCGCTCCCCCGTACCCGGGGCTGGAGGTGTCCGGCCGGGTCTCGGCCCTGGGCGCCGGCGTCACCGGATTCGCCGCCGGCGACGAGGTGTGCGCGCTGCTCGCCGGGGGAGGGTACGCCGAACGGGTCGCCGTGCCCGCCTCGCAGGTGCTCCCGGTGCCGCGCGGGGTGGACGTCGCGGCCGCCGCCGGACTCCCGGAGGTCGCGTGCACCGTGTGGTCGAACGTGTTCTGGCTGGGCGAGCTGCGCAAGGGCGAGACGCTCCTCGTCCATGGGGGCGGCAGCGGCATCGGGACGTTCGCCATCCAGCTCGCCAAGGCGCGCGGCGCGCGTGTAGTGACGACCGTGGGCAGCGCGGAGAAGGCGGCCCGCTGCCGCGAACTCGGCGCGGACGTCGCCGTGAACTACCGCGAGGACGACTTCGTCGAGAGCGGCCCGTACGACGTGATCCTCGACCTGATCGGCGCCAAGTACCTGGCCCGGAACGTGGAGGCGCTCGCCACCGGCGGACGGCTGATGGTGATCGGCCTCCAGGGCGGCGCCAAGGCGGAGCTGGACCTCGGCAAGCTGCTGCGCAAGCGGGCGCTGGTGCACGCGACGACGCTGCGGGCCCGTCCCCTGGAGGAGAAGGCGGAGATCGTGGCCGGGGTCCGCGAGCACGTGTGGCCGCTGCTGGAGTCGGGGGACGTCCGTCCGGTCATCGACCGGTCCTTCCCCATGGCGGACGCGGCGCGCGCGCACGAGCTGATGGAGGAGAGCGGTCACGTCGGCAAGATTCTGTTGACCGTGTGAGGATGTGATGTTTATGAGCGAGCCTTCGAAGAACCAGTCTGAACAGGAACCGCAGGTCCTCGTGGTCGGCCCCAACGGCATCGCCATGGAGAGCGCCGGCGAGGGCGAGTCCGAGGGCAAGTCGGTCACCGAGATGGTCGAGCAGCCCGCGAAGGTCATGCGGATCGGCGGGATGATCCGGCAGCTCCTGGAGGAGGTCAAGGCGGCCCCGCTGGACGAGGCGAGCCGGGCCCGGCTGCGGGAGATCCACAAGTCGTCCATCAAGGAGCTGGAGGACGGCCTCGCCCCCGAGCTGGTCGAGGAGCTGGAGCGGCTGTCGCTGCCGTTCGCCGAGGGATCGGTGCCGAGCGAGGGCGAGCTGCGGATCGCGCAGGCGCAGCTCGTCGGCTGGCTGGAGGGGCTGTTCCACGGCATCCAGACGACGCTGTTCGCGCAGCAGATGGCGGCGCGGGCGCAGCTGGAGCAGATGCGCCGCGCGCTGCCCGCCGGCATGGTGCCCCCCGGCGAGGAGGAGCCGCAGTCCCGGCCGCGCTCGTCCGGCCCCTACCTGTAGGACGCCCCCGGCCGCACCCTCCGGCGAGGGTGCGGCCGCCCACTACGGGAAGAGGCGCTCCAGGACCTCGGCCACGCCGTCGTCGTCGTTGCGGGACGTCGTGTGCGTCACCGCGGCCCGCACCAGCGGGTGCGCGTTGCCGACGCCGTAGGACGTGCCCGCCCAGGTGAGCATCGGCAGGTCGTTGGGCATGTCGCCGAACGCCACGACGTCGGCGGCGGCGAACCCGTGCTCGGTGCACAGCGCCGCGAGCGCGCTGGCCTTGGTGACGCCGAGCGCGCTCATCTCCAGCAGGCCCCGCCCGGACGAGTGCGTCACCGTGACGATGTCGCCCACCGCCTGCACCGCCTTCTCCGAGAGCGTGTCGGGGTCGGCGTCCGGGTGGAAGGCGAGCAGCTTGGTGCCCGGCCGGGTGACCAGCTCGGCGGCGTCCACGCGGCGGCCGCCGAGCGCCTCCACGTCCCAGCGGCCGAGGTGGTAGCTGGTCTCGAAGTAGAACCCGGCCGGGTGCTCCACCGCGAACTGCAGTTCGGGCGCGATGCCGCGCAGCCGCCCGACCGCCTCCGCGATCACCTCCGGCGGGATCTCCCGCGCCTCCAGGACGGTCTCGGTGTGCAGGTCGTAGACGACGGCGCCGTTCGCGCAGATCGCGACGCCGTGGTGGTCGACGGCCGCGGCGACGTCGGTCATCCAGCGCGGCGGCCGCCCCGTGACCATGACGAGCATCGCCCCGGCCCGCTCTACCCGGGCCAGGGCGTCGACGGTGCGGGCGGAGATCGTGCCGTCGGAGCGCACGATCGTGCCGTCGAGGTCGGTCGCGATCACGCGCGGCGAAGACTGGCTCATGTCACCTTCCAGGGCAGATGCCACAAACCATAGGCGACGCCACCGACGCCGGGCGGCCGAGGGTCAGCGCTTGAGCGGCTCCAGGACGTCCTGCCCGAGGAACTTGCGCAGCGCCTCCGGCACCCGCACCGACCCGTCGGCCTGCTGGTGGTTCTCCAGGATCGCGACCATCCACCGGGTCGTCGCCAGCGTGCCGTTCAGCGTCGCGACCGGCTGGTTCTTGCCGTCCGCGTCGCGGTACCGGACGGACAGCCGCCGCGCCTGGAACTCCGTGCAGTTGGACGTCGAGGTGACCTCGCGGTACGTCTGCTGCGTCGGCACCCACGCCTCGCAGTCGTACTTGCGGGCCGCGCTGGAGCCGAGGTCGCCCGCCGCGACGTCGATCACCCGGTACGGGAGCTCGACCTTCGCGAGCATCTCCTTCTCCCAGTCCAGCAGCCGCAGGTGCTCGGCGTGGGAGTCGGCCGGGTCGCAGTAGGAGAACATCTCCACCTTGTCGAACTGGTGGACGCGGATGATGCCGCGCGTGTCCTTGCCGTAGGAGCCGGCCTCGCGGCGGAAGCACGACGACCACGCCACGTACCGCCGCGGCAGCTCGTCGACGATCTCGTTCATGTGGTACGCGGCGAGCGGGACCTCCGACGTCCCGACCAGGTACAGGTCGTCGTCCGGGAGCCGGTACACCTCGGCGGCGTGCGCGCCGAGGAACCCGGTGCCCTCCATCGCCTCCGGCTTCACCAGCACCGGCGGGTACATCGGCGTGAACCCGTTCGCGACGGCCGTCTCCATGGCGAGGTTCAGCAGCGCGTACTGGAGCCGCGCGCCGACGCCCGTCAGGTAGTAGAACCGCGCGCCGGACACCTTCGCGCCGCGCTCCATGTCGATGGCGCCGAGGCTCTCGCCGAGCTCCAGATGGTCCTTCGGCTCGAAGTCGAACGCGGGCGGCTCGCCGACGTGCTCCAGGACGACGAAGTCCTGCTCGCCGCCGGGCGGGGCGCCCTCCTCGATGAGGTTCGGGACGCCCTTCAGCAGGGCGTCGAGTTCCGTGCCGAGCCGGTCGGCCTCCGCCTCCCGCTCCTTGACCTGCTGCGCCAGCTCCTTCGCGCGGACGAGCAGCGCGTCGCGCTCCTCGCCCTTGGCCTTGGACACCGACTTGCCGAAACTCTTCTGCTCCGCCCTGAGCTGCTCGAACGAGGTCAGCGCGGAGCGGCGCCTCCCGTCCAGGTCGAGCAGCCGGTCGACGACGGCGTCATCCTCACCGCGGGCGCGCTGCGACGCGCGCAGCCGCTCCGGATCCTCTCGAAGAGCTCGCAGGTCAATCACAGACCCGAGGCTACCGTTACGGACCCCGCGCCCGCGCGCGCATAACCGCGCTTCTACCGGACGCCGCTCGCGAGCAGGGCGTGCGCGGGCAGCGCGACCTTGCCGCCGTCCACCCCGTAGTCGGCGATGATCGTGTCGTAGGCGTCCTTGATCCGGGCGACGGTCTCCGCGTCCTGCCGCCCGACGATGACGCCGTTGGTGCCGACCCCGGACAGCGCGCCCGTCTCCCACCACTCCTCGGGGTCGACGACGTGCTCCCAGGTCACCTCCTCGACCGCGACCTCGGCGATGCCGGCCTCCGTGACCAGCCGCCGGAACGGCGCCGCCTCCCCGTACTCCATGAACGGCGACTGCGGGATGTCGTCCGGCCACGGCACCCCGGCCTGCTCGATCGCCTCCCGGACGATGCCGAGGGCCCCGCTGCCAGGCATCACCCAGCAGCTCAGCGCGAGCCGCCCGCCCGGCCGCAGCACCCGCCGCAGCTCGGCGATCGCAACGCCTGGGTCGCTCACGTGGTTGATGACGCAGTTGCCGGCGACCGCGTCGAACGTCCCGTCGGCGAACGGCACGTCCGGCAGGACGGCGACCCGCACGTCCAGCCCGGGGACGTTCCGCCCTGCCGCCTCCGCCATGCTCGCCTCGGCGTCCACCGCCGACACCTCGGCGCCCCGCCGGGTCGCCTCCAGCGCGACGAACCCGGGGCCCGTCCCGACGTCGAGGAACCGCGTCCCGCCGGTCACCCCGGCCGCGTCGAGCAGCGGACCGGCCAGGTAACGGGTGAGCCGGGCGAAGCCCCGCTCGTACGCGGGGCCCCGCCCGGCCCACAGTTCCCGCTCGTAAAGATCGAAGTCCTTGGCCACCAGGGCAGCCTACGTCAGCGCACGTCCACGTAGTCGTCCCGATACGTCTTGATGTAACTGGACGTCGCCGAGGTGTAAGCGCGCCAGGTGCCGTCCTTGGTCGCCTTGAACCCCTTACGGAAGCGGCCGTACTTGTCGGCCTTCTGGGACCCCATGTACGTCCACTTGGACGACCCCTTCGGCAGGAAGTAGAACGCGATCGTCTTCGAGCCGTAGGGCTTCCACCGGTCGGTCTCCCGGTAGAGGGCCCCCATCACGGTGACGGTGCCGCCCTTCCGCACCGGCTCCGGAGCCGCGTTGAAGTCGAGGATCTTCGTCCGGTAGCGGACGTCCACGTAGTCGGTTCCGCCGACGGACGGCTCGGCGTAGTCCCCGCGCGGGACCACCGCGCGCCAGTACCCGTCCCGGTCCGCGCGCCCCTCGAAGCGGAACGTGCCGTCGCCGTTCACCCCCACGGCGGCCTTGGTGCTCCACTTCTTCCGGTCGGTGGAGAACTGGAGTTGCGCGGTCGCGTTCGAGGCCGCGCCGACCCAGCGGCCGTCGGCCAGCCGGTTCATCACGCGCCCGCTCCCCGTGACCATGTTGCCCCGGCCGACCGGCTCGGGCGCCGCGTTGAAGCCGGTGACGGACGTCCGGTACGCGACGGGCCGGTTGGTCGTGTACGCGCTCGACATCAAGTAGCCGTAGTAGTCGTCGGGAAGGGTCTGCGGCTCGTTGGCGAAGGTGACGCTCCAGGCACCGGGCTCCGTCACGGTGACCTTCGCCGTGTAACCGCCGTCGGCGCCGGTCACGGGCCTGCCGACGACGCTCCAGTCGCCGCTCTTCGTCGCGTTGAAGCTCAGGCTGAGCTGCTTGCCCGCGAGCGGCGCCCAGACGCCGGCGCGGTCCCTGCGCTCCAGCCGCCCGGTCACGGTGACCTGGTCGCCCACGATGAGGCGGGCGGGCATGGCCAGCGAGAGGCGGGTTTGGAGGCGCACCTTCGCGATCGGGATCTCCGCGCTCTTCGCGGGCCGGTACAGGAACCCGCCGCCGTAGGTGAGCTGCGCGTCGGCCGTCGTGACGACGTCGCCGGTCCCCTGCACCCGGCCGTCCGCCCCGGTGACCACCGTGGGCGCCGGCCCGGCCGCGCCGTTGAGACGCAGGGTGGCGCCCTCCACGGGGGCGAGTGCCCCGTCGGCGCCACGGCTCATCAGCCGGCCGCCGAAGGCGACCTCGGGGTGCTCGACGTCGACGATCCGCGGCGTGACGTCGAAGTCGGTGATCACCGTGTCGAGGCCGTTGTCGATGGTGGCGCGCTGCCGGAACACGGTCGTCACGTCCGCGTTGGCCAGCTCGACGTCGACCCACCAGCGGCCCTGCTCGACCGCGACCGCGGACCTCGTCCGCCACACGCCGTTCGCGGCGGTGCCCTCGACGAGTTCGAAGTCGTCCACGGTGAGCGGCTCCGCGGTGCCGCCGGAGTACGGCCGCACGACGGCGCGCACCTTCGTGATGTCGACGGACGAGTCGGCCGCGACCTCGATCTTCGTCGTCCCGCCGGGCGACAGGACGCGGGTCTCCCGCACCCGCAGGTACGCCCCCGCGGCCGCGGGGGCGGCGGCGAGGGAGAGCGTCACGACGACGGCCGTGACCAAGGCGAGCAGTCGGCGCACCGCGCCTCCAAGATCAGTAGTTGTCATCGGGGGCCCGGCCTCAGCGCACGTCGACGTAGTCGGTGGGCGCGTTGGATGCGATGTAGGTGCCGCTCCCCGCGTACTTCGCCATCCACGTGCCGTCCTTGGACGCCGTGAACGTCTTCTTGAACCAGCCGTCGCTTCCCGTCTTGGTGTCGGCCATCCACTTCCACGTGGACGTGCCACTGGCCTTGAAGTAGACGGAGATCTTCGCGCCCGGCGCCACACTCGACGCGGGCCGGTAACGGTACAGAAGGCCCTTGACCGTAATGGTCTTCCCCTTGCTCACCGGCTCCGGCGAGGCGTTGAAGTTGTACATGTTCGTTCGGTACTTGACGTCGATGTAGTCGACCCAGCTGATCAGGGGCGCGTTCTGCGCGCTGCCCGGGTAGCGAAGGCGCCAGTAGCCGTCCTGCTTCACGGGCTTGTCGGCGATGAAGTAGAAGTCGCCCGGTCCGGCCAGCGTCCAATTCTGGAAGACCGTCCATGTCCTGCCGTCCGGGGAGAACTCCAGGTACACCGGCAGATCCGTGTCGGTGGCGCGGGAATTCAGCCTGCCGCTCACGCTCATCAGATTGCCATAGGGGAAGGGCTCCGGGCCCGGGTTGAATCCGCTGAGTTGCAGCATGTTGCGGACATTGAGCGCACCGAGGCCGACCTCTGAGGGAGCGAAGAACCCGCCGCCCATGTAGCGAGCGACCACAGTGGCCGACGCCCCCTCGTTCCGGCCGGCCTTGAAGGTGGTCCGGAACGTGCCGTCCGCCTCCGTCCGCACCCCACGGGGGAAGGAGAAGGCCACTTCGGCGGGCACCTCGACGCGGACCTCGCCGTCGGCAACGGGCACGGGTCCGGCAGGGCTCAGCCGGACGACCTTTCCCTCCACCGTCATGTCCGTGAACGGCGCCACCGTCGACGCCGGCATGATCTTCGCGGTGATCTGCGTGGCCTGCTTCTCGACGGTGATCGGGGCGGCCCGATGCGTCCCGCAGAGCTGCCCCTGCGAGATGAGCTGCACGGTGGGAGCGGTGTCGCCTCTCGTGCTCAGGGTGAACGAACCGTCCTCACCCGTTGTCGTGGAATCGTCCCCGTACTGTGCGCTGACCTTCGCGCCCCGCGCCGGTTCCGGCGCGGCCTCGCGGTACTTCTGGACCAGGACCCTGCCGCGCATCGTCACGTCGGAATGCTCGAAGTCGATGACGTCCGGCGAGTTCGTCAAGTCGGCGATGGTCGTCATGTAGCAGTCGTAGAACTGGCTGTACCGCGTGACGGTGGCGCCGTCGGCCGTGGCGACGAGCACCTCCACACGGGTCGTGCCGGGGCGGGCCTCGATGTCGGAGCGGAAGGCCGCCGTCCAGACGCCGTCGTGCTCGGTTCCCTCGGTCAGCGTGAGGTCGACCGTGGCGTACGGCTCCGCGTCGAGGCTCTGGTAGTGCATCTTCGCGCGCACGCTGGTGACGCCGCTCTCCGACTTCGCCTTCATCGTGAGCTTCACGACGCGGTCCTTGGCCAGCCGGTCGAAGTCCAGCGTGAGCATGACGCCCGTCGCGTCCGCCTGCGCGGCGGTCGCGGGGACGAGCAGGGCCGATGCCGCGAGTGCGGCGGCCGCGAAGAGGGCAGAACTTCGACGCACAGGGTCTCCAAGGAAAAGAGATAAGCAGGTGCCGAGCGGTGGGGACCGGCGCCGCCCGCGCCGGTCCCCACCCATGCGGCCTAGGTCAGCGCACGTCCACGTAGTCGGTGGGCGCGTTCGAGGCGAGGTAAGTGCTGCTTCCCGGGTACTTGGCCATCCAGGTGCCGTCCTTGGACGCGGTGAACGTCTTCCGGAACCAGCCGTCGCTTCCCGTCTTGGTGTCGGCCATCCACTTCCACGTGGACGTGCCGGCCGCCTTGAAGTAGACGGAGATCTCCGCCCCCGGCGCCACACTCGACGCGGGCCGGTAACGGTAGAGAAGGCCCTTGACCGTAATGGTCTTCCCCTTGCTCACCGGCTCCGGCGAGGCGTTGAAGCTCGTCATGTAGGTCCGGTACTTGACGTCGATGTAGTCGGCCCAGCTCGTGTAGGGCTCGGTGTAGCCCCCGGCGGGGACGACCGCGCGCCAGTACCCGTCGCGCACCGGCGGGACCTCGAAGTGGAAGCTGCCGTCCCCGTCGAACACCTGGGTGGCCTTGTTGGTCCAGGACTTGCCGTCGGGGGAGAACTGCAGCACCACGGTCCCGATGGCCGGGGCCGGAGTCCATGTGCCGTCGGCCATCTTGCGCATGATGGTGCCGCTTCCCGTCAGCTTCCTGTCCAGCGCGACGGGCTCGGGGGCGGGGTTGAAGCCGGTCATGGACGTCCGGTACGCGACCATGCGCACGTTGGTACCGGCGTAGGACAGCTCGTAGCCGTAGTAGTCGTCCGGCAGATTGGCGGGATCGTTGGCGAAATCAATGGTCCACGCGCCGTCGGCGGTGATGGTGACTTGGACGCTGTAGTTCCCGTTGGCGTCCGTGGTCGGCGTGGCGATGGTGTGCCAGTCGCCGCCGGTCGCCAGGTCGAACTGGAGGTCCAGCTCCTTACCGGCCAGCGGGCCCCAGACGCCGTCGCGGCTCAGCCGTTCCAGGCGGCCGCTCACGGTGACCTTGTCACCGACGATGAGGCGGTCCGGCATGGAGAAGCTGAGGCGGGTCTTGAGGCGCTGCTTGGTGATGCGCGTCGCCGCGCTCTTCACGGGGCGGTAGGCGGCATCGCCGCTGAAGGCCAGGACGGCGTCGCCCGTCTTGGTGAACTCCGTGGTCCCGGCGGCGCGGCCGTCCGCGCCGGTGACGGCGGTGGCGATCTCACCGTCGGGCCTCGTCAGGCGCAGCGTCGCGTTCGCCACCGGTTGCAGGCTTCCGTCGGCGGCCTTGGACAGCAGCCGCCCCTTGAACGTGCCGCGCGTGTTCTCCACATCGATCGTGGTCGGCCCGATCTCGACCTCGGTGAGGACGGTGTCGGCGCCGTTCTCGATGACGGCCCTGTCGTTGTACACGAGCGTCCGGTCGGCGTTCGTCAGCTCGACGTCGACCCCCCAGCGGCCCTCGCCGACGGTGAGAGCGGACTTCGTGCGCCACACGCCGTCCTTGGCGGAGCCCTCGACGAGCTCGAAGTCGTCCACCGCGGTGGACGAGTCGCCGCCCACGGGGTGGACGAGGACGCGCACCTTGGAGATGTCGGTCTCGGAGGTCGCGGACACCTCCAGCCGGGTCGTCGCTCCGGGCGAGAGGACCGTGACCGAGCGCAGCACCGGGTAGGCGGCGGCCGCCGCAGGAACGGCGGCCAAGGAGAGGACGGTGGTCAGGATCGCGACCAGGGCGAGCAGTCGGCGCACGGGGCCTCCATGAACAAGGGTGCATGGAGGAGACGCACTTCACATTCGGGTGGTTTACCTCGAAATCCGATATTTCGGGCACAGAATGATCACGGAGGCGCCGTGCGGGGTCAGTGCCGGTGCGGCGGGACGGCGCAGGTGTCGTCGGTGCAGGCTTCCGCGTCGCCGCCGATGGTGGTGAGGGCGGGGTTGGCGTCCGTCCAGGCGCGGTTGAGGGCCTCGGTGAACGCTTCGGGCGGCTGGGCGCCGGAGACGCCGTAGCGGCGGTCGAGGACGAAGAACGGGACGCCGGTCGCGCCGAGGGCGGCGGCCTCGCGCTGGTCGGCCTCCACGTCGGCGGTGAACGCGCCGGAGGCGAGCGCCTCGCGAGCGGCGTCGGCGTCCAGGCCCGCCTCCGCGACGACCTGGACGAGGGAGTCGCGGTCGAACACCGAGCGGCGGTCGGTGAAGTGCGCCTTGTAGAGGGCCTCGACGACCTCGTCCTGGATGCCCTGCTTCGCCGCGAGGTGGACGAGCCGGTGCGCGTCCACGGTGTTGCCCGCGCGGCCGCCTTCCAGGTGGTACTCCAGGCCCGCCGCCGCGGCGCGCTCCTCCATGTGCCGGTTCATCTCGACGGCCTGCTCGCGCGTCATGCCGTACTTCTCCGCCAGCATGTCGGCCACCTCGACGGTCTCCCCGGGCGGGAAGGTCGGGTCGAGCTGGAACGAGCGGTGCACCACCTCTACGTGGTCGCGGTGCTCGAACCCTTCCAGGGCCTTCTCGAAATGCCGCTTGCCGATGTAGCACCAGGGGCAGACGACATCGGACCAGATCTCAACGCGCACGGGGCAACCCTTCGATTAGGAGTCACCCGCTAGCAACACGCGGAGGACCGAATCTGTTTCAGCTCTGCCGGCCGGTGCGGATCGAGGTCAGCCAGTCGGCGGCCTCGGTGAAGTCGGCGTCGTGGGTGCCGCGCCGGATCTCGGGGCGGACGCTGTCGGCGCGCGGGTAGGAGCCGACGAAGCGGAGGTCGGCGCAGACGCGGCGCAGCCCCATCAGGGCCTCGCCGACGCGGGCGTCGGAGACATGGCCCTCGAAGTCCATCCAGAACAGGTAGGAGCCGAGGCCGGCGCCGGTCGGGCGCGACTGGATCAGCGTCAGGTTGATGCCGCGCATGGAGAACTCGGTGAGGATCTCCAGCAGGGCGCCCGGGTGGTCCTCGCCGATGAAGGCGACGACGGTCGTCTTGTCGGTGCCGGTCGCGGCGGGCGGCGGGCACGGGCGGTGCAGGACGACGAAGCGGGTGACGGCGTCGGCGACGTCGTGGATGTCCTCGGCGAGGACGGACAGGCCGTAGCGGGCCGCGGCGAACGAGCCGGCGAGCGCCGCGTCGTAGTGGCCGTCGGCGACGTGCTGGGCGGCCTCGGCGTTGGACGTGGCGGCGCGCCACTCGGCGTCCGGGACGTTCTCCAGCAGCCAGCGGCGGCACTGCGGCTGCGCGATCGGATGCGACGCGACCGTCTTGATGTCGTCGAGCGCGGTGCCGGGCCGCACCAGCAGCGCGAACGACACCGGCAGATGGACCTCGCCGACGATCTGCAGGGGCTCGCCGGTGGCCAGCTCGTCCAGCGTGGTGGGGACGGAGCCCTCGACGGAGTTCTCCAGCGCGACGACCGCCGTGTCGGCCTCGCCGCTGCGCAGCGCCTCCAGGACGGCCGGGACGGTCGCGTACGGGAGGTGCTCGGCGTTGGCGGCGCCGGGGAGGGTGAGCAGCGCCGCCTCGGTGAACGTGCCCTGCGGACCCAGGTAGGCGTAGCGCGCTGTCCTGTCGTCTGCGGTCACGGGTCCCCCGGGGCGAACGGTGTGGTGGAGTGCCTCTGACGTGAGGCGAGATACCCGAGTCTACTTCCCGGCGGGCGGAGCCTGGAGCGTCAGGTGGGCGGAGCCCGGAGCGTCAGGCGCGGGCCGAGGTGCGCTCGCCGCCGCCGAAGTCGGGCAGCGGGTCGTCCATCGAGACGACCGGGCCCTTGCCGAGCCGGGCCGCGCGCAGGGCGTGGCTCTCCTCAGGGGACAGCATCTCCACCGGGTGCCCGGCCTGCACGACCTTGGCGTAGGTGCGGGTCTCGGTGCGCCCGTTGATGGAGCTGACGACGACGCCGTCGCCGACCGCGTTGATCAGCGCGAGGGAGAACGACCGGTGCCCGGACATCTCCTTCAGTGCGTCGTAGTGGACGATGGCGAGGTCGCGCAGCGCGCGCTCGTCCACCGATCCGCTGGCGACCTGGAGCTGGCGCCTGAGCATTTCCCCGCACTCGTCGACGACCTGGTTGACCCGGTTGTGCGCGACCACCGCGATGGAGAGGCCCGCAACACCGGCGACCAGGCCCGCGACGGCCACCGCGACTAGCATCACGGGGCGAGCGTACCCACCTCGACCTCCGGTTGCGAAGGATCCTCCCGGCCGGCGTCCGGTTTCAGCCGGTTCACCAGCCAGCCGCCGAGCAGCGCCATGGCGGCGAGCGCCGCGATCCCGAACGAATCCCGCAGGACCTGGCCTGCGAATTCCGCTATGACGGAGTGTTCCGGGCCGATCCACGCACGTCCCCACCAGGGGAGCGGCCACAGGAACAGCAGCCACACGGCCCCCGCGAACAGACATCTTCGCGTGTCCCGTCCATCACCGGCCAAAGCCCCAATGACCGCGATCATCCAGACAAGGTGGTGGATCCATCCCACCGGGGACAGCATCACCGACAGCAGCCCGGTGATCGCGACGCCGGCGAGCAGTAGGCTGGAGGCGTCCGACCCGGTCAGCTCGTCGGCGGCCAGGGTGGCGCGGCGGGCCCACCGGAAGCCGGCGTAGGCGACGGCCAGGGCCAGCACGAGCCACACCGCCGTCCGGACCGGGCCCTCGTCGAAGATCCGCGCGACGATCCCCTGCACCGCCTGGTTGGTGGTGCCGTCGACCGCGCCCGTCCGGTCGCCGCCCTGGAGCAGCGCCCCGAACCAGTAGGCGGACGAGTCGGCGGGCAGCAGCATGAACCCGCCGAGGGTCGCGGCGGCGGCGGTCAGCACCGCGTTGACCAGCGCGTCCCGCCGCCCGGTGAGCAGGAAGTAGATGAGGAAGACGCCCGGCACCAGCTTGATCGCGACGGCCAGCCCGACCAGCGCGCCGCGCGGCCAGCGGGGCGTGCGGGCGCAGCAGTCGGCGAGGCACATCGCGAGCAGGAACAGCCCGACCTGCCCGAACCGGACCTGGTCGCGGACGGGGTCGAGCCAGGCCATCGCGGCGAACAGGACGCCGGCGGTGAGCGGCGCCCAGCGCCCGGTCCGGCGGATGAGGTCGCGGAACGCGAACCACACCACGATCGCCAGCGCGACGTAGATCAGCACGACCCAGGTCCACTGCGCGACCGGCCAGGACAGCAGGGTGAACGGCACGGCGAGCGCGGCGGCGAACGGCGGGTAGGTGAACGGCAGCAGTTGCGGCGGCTGGGTGAGGAACTCGTACAGCGGCGCCCCCCGCAGCACGGCCAGGCCGCCCTCCCGGTACACCTCCAGGTCGACGAGCCGCTGGTCGGGCGGGTTGGTGAGCCACCGGGACGCGATCGGGACGACCGCGATCACGGCGACGGCGATACCGGCGAGGAGAAAGGGCAGGCGCGACCGCCGGACCCGCCCGCCGCCGACCTGATGCGCCCTGGGACCGTCCACAGCCCGCAGGATATGGCCCCAATGCGGTACTAGTGCTCTTGTAGCCTTGACGCCATGATGCGCCGGGGGACCAAGATCGCCGTGTTCCTCGCGACCCTCGGGACGGTGCTGACCGCGATCCTCGGCTGGTCCCCCGCGTTCGCCGACGACCCGCCCGGCGCCGGCGCGGGCGCCGCCACCGGGCGGGTCGTGATCGTCGGCGTCCCCGGGCTCATGTGGAGCGACGTCACCCGGGAGAACACGCCGGCGCTGTGGGAGCTCACGGGCGACGGGTCCGCCGCGGGCCTCAGCGTCCGGACGACGCGGGTCAACACCTGCCCCACGGACGGCTGGCTGACGCTGTCGGCCGGGCAGCGGTCCCGGCTGCCGCACGGCGACTGCGCGCTGCCCGCCGCGCCGATCCTGCCGGGGCAGCCCTCCCCCACCGGCCCGCCGCCCGCCGGGGGCGCGATCGCCGCCGGCTGGCCGGCCATCAAGAGCGACAACGCGGGCACCAACTACCACGCCGAGATCGGGCTGCTCGGCGACGCCGTCCACAAGGCGGGCGGCTGCACGCTCGCGGTCGGGCCCGGCGCGGTGTTCGGCGCCGGCGACGGCGGCGGCCGCGTGGACCGCTACGTCGCGTCCCCCGACAAGGTCACCGCCGCCGACTGGGTGCGCTGCCCGCTCGCCGCGGTCGACGTGGACGACCTGTTCCGCGGCTACATCGACGCGGGCGTCGACCCGAAGGGCGACCAGATCCCGCTGTCGGAGGCCAAGCGCGCCGACGCCGCCGCCGCTGCCGACCGCCGGGTCGCGCAGGTCGTCAAGGGCGTCCCGCAGGGCACGACCATCCTGCTGGCGGGCCTGTCGGACACCGGCGTCAACCCGCACCTGCGCGTCGCCGTCGCGAAGGGCGACGGGTACGGGCCGGGCTTCATGACGTCCAGCGCCACCCGCCAGGAGGGCCTGGTCACGCTGACCGACCTCACCGCGACCACGATGAAGCTGCTCGGGCTGCCGCAGCCGAAGCAGGCCGTCGGGTCGGCGTGGAAGTCGCAGCCGTCGAAGGCGTCCACGCAGGACCGGATCGACGCGCTGGAGGACGAGGACGTCGCCGCCCAGGCGATCCGCAACGTGCAGACGTCGTTCTACTGGGTGCTGTTCGCGACGCAGCTCGTCCTGTACGGGGTCGCGGTGGTGGCGCTGCGGCGCCTCGGCGGCGACCGCCGGTCCCGGGCGCGGATACTGGGCGGCACCCGGGTGATAGCGCTGCTGGGCGGGGCCGTGCCGGGCGCGTCGTTCCTCGCCGGGCTGCTGCCGTGGTGGCGGGCCGACCATCCGACCCCGGTGCTGATCTGCACCGTGCTCGGCTTCGCGGGGCTGCTGACGGGCGTGGCGCTGGCCGGCCCGTGGCGGCGCTCCGTGGTGACCCCCGCGCTGATCATCACCGGGGTGACCGCGGCCGTCCTCGCGCTGGACGTGATGACCGGGTCGAACCTCCAGCTCAACACCCTGATGGGGTACACCGCGCTGGTCGCCGGCCGGTTCTACGGCTTCGGCAACCAGGCGTTCTCGCTGTTCGCCGTCGCCGCGATCCTAACGGCGGCGTGGCTGACGGAGTACCCGCTGCGGCAGGGCCGCAAGCTCGTCGCGGTCGCGATCGTCGCCGTGCTCGGGGTGGCCGCAGTGCTGGTGGACGGCCTGCCCGCGTTCGGCAGCGACTTCGGCGGCGTGCTCGCGATCGTCCCCGCGTTCGCGATGCTCGGGCTGATGGTCACCGGGCGGCGCGTGTCGGCGCCGCTGCTCGGCGCGTTCTTCGCGGCCGGCGCGGCGATCGTGCTGTTCATCTCCTACCTGAACGCGCAGAGCGCCAACCCGACGCACCTCGGCCGGTTCTGGCAGGACCTGATGGACGGGGACGCGTGGGGCATCGTCACCCGCAAGTTCAACGCGATGCTGAACAGCCTCGGGTACTGGCCGTACACGCTCGCGATCGCCGCCGCCGTCGTGTTCCTGTTCTTCGTGCTGGCGCGGCCGACGCGGTGGCGGGTGTCGCTGCTGAGGGGCGCCTACAAGCAGAGCCGGTCGATGCGCCCGGCGCTGATCTGCGCGCTGACCATCGGCGTCGTCGGGACGCTGGTGAACGACTCCGGCGTGGTGATCCTGTCGGTGGCGTTCAGCCTGGCGACCCCGCTGATGCTCGCGGCCGGGCTCCGCTCACTGGAGGTCGATCTGAGGAACGCAGACACGCCGCCACCAGCGCGGCCAGAATCGCCAGAAGCGTCCACGGGACCACGGTCGGCCGAACGACGGTGAACAGCCACTCCAGGTCGTCCGGGAGCCGGATGCGGGCGGGGGCGCGGGCCGGCAGGTAGGCGAGGCTGAGCGCCGCGGTGTGGGCCAGCAGGATCCAGTCGATCCGGGTCCAGGGGAGCAGCGCGAGGACCGCCCAGCCGAACCCGTCGTACCAGGGCAGCGCGTAGGGCGCCACGAGCAGCCACGCGAGGACGAGGGCGGCGGCGACGCGCCGGTCCTGCTCCACGCCCTCCTTGGGCAGGGCCCGGATGAGCAGCACGAACAGCGCCAGGCCGAGCAGCATCGCGCCCGTCTTGATGATGTCGCGCTGGGAGCCGCGCCCGAGCGACTCGTCCAGCAGGTGCCAGGGCGTCGCGAACGACACCATGTCGCTCGCCTCGCGGACCTGGTCGAGGGAGTGCGGCCCGGCGAGGGCGTAGGAGACCACGGTGACCGCCGCGGCACCGCAGGTCAGCGCGGCGAGGCGGCCGAGCGGGCGCCACCGGTGCCCGGTCCGCGCCGAGCGGAGCAGCGCCCAGGCGGGCCCGCCGGCGACGAGCGCGGCGGGCAGCTTGATCGCCGCGCCGGCCCCGGCGAGGGCGCCGGCGGCCAGCGACCGCGCCCATCCGGCCCGCGGCCCGAACACGGCGAGCGCGGCCACCATCGGCGCGATCGCGAGGACGTCGTTGTGCGCGCCCGCGACCAGGTGGAACAGCACGAGCGGGTTGCAGGTCCACAGCAGCGCGGTGCGGAGCCGCCGCTCCTCGGTCTTGGACGCCCGGTAGAGGACCAGCGCCGTCACCGCGAACGCGAGCACGTTCACCACCGACATGACGAACACCGTCAGCCGGACGGAGCCGTCGCCGATCCACGCGGCGAGC
Organism: Actinomadura sp. NPDC049382; assembly: GCF_040677125.1. Classification (NCBI taxonomy): domain Bacteria; kingdom Bacillati; phylum Actinomycetota; class Actinomycetes; order Streptosporangiales; family Thermomonosporaceae; genus Actinomadura; species Actinomadura sp. NPDC049382. The sequence continues at coordinate 74,166 of NZ_JBFARO010000023.1, read as the reverse complement.
GCCTGCTCACCGGTCGCGATGGGCCCGTACACCGACGGCGTCGTCCGCCACTCCTCGGGGGCCCCGGCGACCGGGTCGCGCGACAGGTCCTCGGCGCTCGTCGCGTACGGGTCGTGGCCGGTCGCCGCCATCCGCCCGTAGGACGCGTAGTTCAGATGGTCGGTGGAGCCGACCGGCGGCATGCACATGAACGCGACCGCCGCCAGCAGCCCGGCGGCGACCAGCGGCAGCGCCCGCACCCGCCAGCCCCTGCGGACGGCGGCGAAGCACAGCGCGAGGCCCGCGGTGCTCGCCACGATCCCCGCGACGACCAGGCCGATCACCAGGTACGGCGACGGGTGGACGTCCAGCGCCCACGGCGGCTGCCCCGGGCGGCCCTCCAGTTCCGGCTCGAACACCGACGGGCCCAGCAGGGCGGTGCCGAGGAAGCAGGCGATGCCGGCCCCGATGCCCCACAGCCCGCCCGTCCCGAGACGGGTCACGGGCGGCTGCCGCGCAGCCGGTCCAGCCGCCGCGCCACCGCCGGGTCGCGGCTCGCGAGCGCCCGCGCGACGTCCCGGAACTGCCGGCCGCGGTGCAGCTGCGCGCGCCAGTCGGTGCCGGTGGCGCGGTGCGCGAGCGGCACCTCCACCTCCCGCACCCGGAAGCCCTGCCGCAGCAGGTCGATGGTGAGGGCCGTCTCCACGCCGAACCCGGGGGCGAGCGGCAGCGCGGCGTCGAACGCGGCGCGGGTCAGGCAGCGCTGGCCGTTGAGGGGGGCGTCGGGCTCCCAGCCGGTGGCGCGGCGGATGCCCTCGCGGGACAGCCGCACCACGAAGCCGTGGCCGCCGAGCTTCACCGTCGTGGTGAACACCGCGATCGTCATGTCGGCGTCGCCGGCCCGGACGGGCTCGACGAGCGGCGCGGCCTCGCGGGCGGTCTCGGCGAGGTCGGCGTCGAGGAACAGCAGGTGGCGGGGCTGGTCGCGGCCCCCGGCGTCGACTCCGTCGAGCAGCCGCGCCGCCTCGGCGCCGGTCTCCATCGCGGCGCCCTTGCCGCGGTTGCGGCTGTGCCGCACGACCCGGGCCCCGGCGTCGCGCGCGACCCGGCCGGTGCCGTCGGACGACCCGTCGTCGACCACCACCACGAGGTCGGTGCCGGGCAGCTCCTGGGCGGCCTTGACGGTGGCCGCGATGCGGTCGGCTTCGTCCTTGGCCGGGATGATCACCGCTACGTCCTGCATATCGCGATGGTAGTCGGGTGGCGGCGCGGGCGGCGGCAAGGCGCCGCGAACCGTTACCCGCGCGCCGACGCGGCGACCCCCGGGGTTCACCCGGCAGGCCGCCTCCGCTCGAAGGACGGTTGGTCGGACGGTGGGACGGCCGGCCGGGACGGCCGGGCCGGATGGTTCGGACGGGTCAGCCGGCGTCCAGCACCGGCGCGGCCTTCGTCACGGTGAAGACGGTGTCGAGCCCGGTGACCTGCAGGATCCGCTGGACGGCCGGGCGCGGGGCGGCGAGTTCCAGCGCGCCGCCCTGCTCCTTGAGCCGCTTCATCGCCGAGAGCAGCACGTTCATGCCGGTCGAGTCGCAGAACTCGACGCCGCTCAGGTCGACCACGACGCGGGTGACCTCCTCGCGGAGCAGCCCCGCGAGGGCCGCCTGCAGCCTGGGCGCGGTGTACAGGTCCAGCTCGCCGGTCGCCGTGACGACGGCGTGACCTCCTTGAGACGCGGTCGAGACATTTAGCTCCACGTTCGGCACACTATCTCGGGAACGGCCGGTGGGCCAGGCAGTTCGCCAAGTCCCCTGTGCGGTGGGTGTTTCCTGGGCGTGTCGCCGCCTTGCCAGCCCCGCACGCTTTGGTTACTACGTACCGTGATGTCCTGGTTTCGGCGTTCCTGCGGCGCGATCACGCCCGGACCATCTCCCCGGTTCCCCCCTCACGGGAGGCCGGAGTGAGAGAGGCTGAGCGGGTGCAACCGAAGGCCGATCCGAGAGAGACCCGGCTCCGCGAACGCCTGGAGGCGATCCGGACCCGCTCGGCGAAGTCCAGCTCGTGGCGGACGTCCACCCAGCTGCTGTCCCGCCTGGTGAACCGGAACGGCTTCGTCCCCGTCCGGACGCGCCTGTCCCGCGAGGACCTCGCCTTCCTCGCCGGCGCCCGGGAGGAGGTCATCGCGTTCGCCGACCTCGGCGTCCGGCTCCTCGACCTGCACCGCCCGCAGGAGTCCGGCGGCATCACCAGCGACCCCGACCGGCCCATCCGCCGCTGCCGGGCCTGCATGTCCCGCTGGCCCTGCCCCACCTTCCGCACGATCGCCGAGACCCTGGAGACCTGAGGCCGCCGGGCGGTCGGGCGGCCTCAGACGGCGGTCAGGGGGAGCCGGACCTCGAAGCGGCAGCCGGGCCCGTCGTTGGCGACGCCGATCCGCCCCGCGTGCGCCTCGACGATGCCGCGGGCGATGGCGAGGCCGAGGCCCGCGCCGCCGCCCGGGGTGCGGGCCGCCTCGCCGCGGAACGCGACGTCGAACACGCGCGGCAGGTCGGCCTCGGGGATGCCGCCGCACGCGTCGGCGACCGTCACCCGCGCCTCCCCGTCGGCGACCTCGCCGATGATCTCGACGGAGCCGTCGCCCGGGGTGTGCCGGATCGCGTTGACGACCAGGTTGCGCAGCGCCCGGCCCAGCTCCCCCGCGTCCACCTGGACGGGCAGCCCCTCGCGGACGTCGCCGCGCAGCCGCACGCCCTTCGCGCGGGCGAGCGCCTCGGTGCCCGCGACCGCCTCCGCGACCAGGTCCGCGAGGCCGACGCGCTCGCGGGACAGGCGCAGCGCGCCCGCGTGGATCCGGGACAGCTCGAACAGGTCGTCCACCATCTCCGTGAGCCGCTCCACCTCGACGCGGATCCGGCCGTGGTAGCGCTGGACGGTGCGCTCGTCGGCGACGACCTCGTCCTCCAGGGCCTCGGCCATCGCGCGCAGGCCGGCCAGCGGAGTCCGCAGGTCGTGGCTCACCCAGGCGACCAGCTCCCGGCGGCTCGCCTCAAGGGCCTGCTCGCGCTCGTGGGACGCGGCCAGCCGGTCGTAGGCCGCCTCCAGCTCGCGGGACAGCTCGGCCAGCTCGGCGGGGAGGCGCGCCGCGGGCGGACGGAACCGGTCGGCCCGGACCGCCTCCACCAGCGTGCGGTTCGCGGCCACCAGGCGGCGCCCGAGCAGCACCGACACCGCCATCGCGACCACGCCCGCGGACGCCACGACCGCGAGGACGACCGCCCGGTCATGGTCGTTCAGCACCATCATGAACGAGATCACGATGATGCCGGAGATCGTCGCCAGCACCGTCGCCACGCCCACGACGATCAGCTGGGTGGCGACCGAGCGGCCGCGCAGCACGTACAGGGCGGCGAGCGCCACCGCCGCCACGGTGCACGCGGCGAGCACCGCGTACCAGACGACCCACAGCAGGTCCTCGAAGGGGATCACGGCTCGTCCACCACGGGCTCGTTCACCAGAGGCTCGTCCACCACGGGCTCGTAGCGGTAGCCGACGCCCCACACGGTGACGATGCGGCGCGGGGCGGTCGGGTCGTCCTCGATCTTCTCGCGCAGCCGCCGGACGTGCACGGTCACCGTGGAGGAGTCGCCGAACGTCCAGTCCCAGACCCGCTCCAGCAGCTCGTCGCGGGTGAACGCCCGCCGCGGGTGCCGGAGCAGGAACGCCAGCAGGTCGAACTCGCGGGAGGTGAGCGCGAGCCGCTCGCCGCGCAGCTCCGCCTCGTGCGCGCCGACGTCCACCGCGAGGTCGCCGTCGCGCAGCGGCCCGGCCGGGACGGCGGGCACCAGCGCCCCGCGCGCCCGGCGCAGCACCGACCGGACGCGCAGGGCCAGCTCGCGCGGGCTGAACGGCTTCGTCACGTAGTCGTCGGCGCCGGTCTCCAGCCCGACGAGCCGGTCGGTCTCGGCGCCGAGCGCTGTCAGCATCACGATCGGCACGGCCGAGGTCTCGCGGAGGCGGCGGCACACCTCCAGGCCGTCCATGCCGGGCAGCATCAGGTCGAGGACGATCAGGTCCGGCGGCTGGTCGAGCGCCCGGCGCAGCGCGGTCGGGCCGTCCGCCACGCAGGCCACCTCGTGCCCGTCGCGGGCCAGGTAGCGGGCGACGACCTCCGCCACCGTCGGGTCGTCGTCGACCACCAGGACGCGTCCCGCGGGGGTCACGGAGTTCACGCAGGACACGGTATGCGGTGGGCGCGGCCGCCCCGCGTCCACGTCACCACCCTGTAAGGATTTGCGGCGGCCGTAAGGGTTCGCCTCAGGGGTTCTCAGGGTGCGGCTCCGCCGCGCGTCGGGGACGGGTCAGGGCCAGGGTCGTTCCCAAGGGTGATGTCCCCCGCCGAACCGGCGCATACGGTGGAGACATGGGTAAGACGATCCTGACCATCATCGGCGTAGTGCTCGCGATCTGGCTGGCGATGACCGTCATCGGCGCCATCATCTCGATGCTCAAGTTCTTCTTCTTCATCGGACTCGTCGCCGTCATCGTGGTACTCGCCGTGACCGCCGTGTCCAAGATGTCCAAAAGCCGCTGACCGAGCAGCTCATACCCCTTGCGGGGCGTCGCCGGTGACCGCATGATGCCGGAATAACCAGGCGGTCATCGGCGAAAGGGACATACCGTGCCCGGTCTGACTGAGGTGCTGCGCGAACGCGCACGTTCACATCCCGATCGCCTCGCGTACATCGCGGGCGACCATGAGATCACCTTCCGCGACTTCGACCGGCGCGCCGACCGGGTCGCGAACGCGCTCACCGCCGCGGGCGTCGGCCCCGGCGACCGGGTCGCGATCCTCGACAAGAACTCGCTCGAATACGCCGAGCAGCTGTTCGGCGCGGCCCGCATCGGCGCCGTCCAGGTGCCGGTGAACTACCGGCTCGCCCCCGACGAGGTCGCCTACATCGTCAACAACGCGCAGGCGAAGGTCTTCATCGTCGGGCCGGAGTTCGTCCCCGTCCTCGACGCGATCGCCGGCAAGCTCGAACACACCGACCACATGGTGGTCGTCAACGGTCAGGACCACGCCTACCGGGACTACGCCGCCTGGGTGGACGCGGCGCCCGACACCCCGCCCGAGCACGAGCCCGAGACGTCGGACGTGTTCGTCCAGCTCTACTCGTCCGGCACGACGGGGCTGCCCAAGGGCGTCATGCTGACGCACGACAACTTCCTCGCCGCGCTGAGCGTGACCACCGACGTGTGGGACATCGACGAGTCGTCCGTCCTGATGGTCGCGATGCCGATGTACCACGTCGCGGGCAACGTCCTCACCGTCTCCGCGGTCTACAACGCGATCACCGGCGTCATCGCCCGCGAGCCCGACCCCACCCTGATCGCGCAGGCGATCGAGCGGCACCGCGTCACGCACATCTTCCTCGTCCCGGTCCTGCTGCAGTTCATGCAGCTGATCCCGGAGGTCGCCGCGTGCGACCTGTCCAGCCTGAAGCTGATGCTGTACGGCGCGTCCCCGATCAGCGAGGACGTCCTGCGCGGCGCCATGCGGATGCTGCCGGGCACCGAGTTCATGCAGGTGTACGGGCTGACGGAGGTGACCGGCGCGATCACGATGCTGCCCGCCGCCGACCACGACCCGGACGGCCCGAACCCCCACCGGCTGCGCAGCGCCGGGCTCGCCAACGACACCACCGTCCTCAAGATCGTCGACCCGGCGACGCAGGAGGAGGTCCCCGCCGGGCAGGTCGGCGAGATCCTCTGCCGGACCCCGCAGAACATGAAGGGCTACTGGGGGATGCCGGAAGCGACCGCGAGCGCGCTGTCCGACGACAACTGGTTCCGCACCGGCGACGCGGGCTACCTCGACGAGGACGGCTACCTCTACATCCACGACCGCGTCAAGGACATGATCATCTCGGGCGGGGAGAACATCTACCCGGCGGAGGTGGAGAACGTCCTGATGGGCCACCCCGCCGTGTCCGACTGCGCGGTCATCGGCGTCCCGGACGAGCGCTGGGGCGAGACCCCGAAGGCGCTGGTGGTGCTGTCGTCGGACGTCCCCGAGAAGGACATCATCGACTACTGCCGCGAGCACCTCGCCCACTTCAAGTGCCCGAGCTCGGTCGAGCGCCGCGACGAGATCCCGCGCAACCCCACGGGCAAGATCCTCAAGCGCGAACTCCGCGCCCCCTACTGGCAGGGCGAAGAGCGCTCAGTGCACTGACGTGACCGAACCGCCGGGGGCGTCCACCGCCCCCGGCGGCCGCGTCACCTGAAGCGGACCTCGGCGGACATCGGGCGGTGGTCGGACGTCCGGACGCGGGTGGCGGGGACGCTGCACGAGACCCCGGCCGACTTCGGGATGAACAGGTAGTCGGTCTTCTGCACGGCGGCGCCCTGCCAGTTCTGGCGGGTCATCGCGCCGGTGCGGGACGAGCCGGACTGGTCGCACTCGGCGTAGGCGCCGTAGAGCGGGTCGAGGGCCGGGCTGTCCGGGCTGTCGGCGAAGTCGCCGCCGAGCAGGACGCGGCCGCCGCCGCCGAGCACGGCGAGCGCGCGGGCCTCCTTCTGCCGCCAGTCGCCGCCCTCGGACGGGTCGAGCCGCGTGACGCACACCCGGGTCGCCCACGACGCGACCTCGCCGCACAGCGCGATGCGCGTCCGGCCCGCCGGGGCCGGGAGCTTGGCCTGGCGGGTCTCGGTCAGCGGGCTGTCGGTGCCGATCGCGACGCCGACCCGGCCCTGGCCCTGCGCGCAGGACGCGCCGCCGGGGGTCGCGGCGAACGCCCACGTCCAGGTGCCGGTGGACTTCTCGGCGGTGCGGACCTGCCCCTCGCAGACCTCCTGGAGGAGGACGGCGTTCGTCTTGACCTTGCGCCCGCCGACCTCGGTGGCCCGCGTCCGCTGGACGATCTGCTTGGCGATCGCCGCGGGCGCCGCCGCGGACGGGCAGCCGGGGCCGCCGCAGACGTTCCAGGTGACCGCGTTGATCGTCACCGCGGCGGGGCGGGGGGCCGGGGCGTCGGCGTGGGCGGGACCTCCACCCCCCGGCAGGCCGTCGATGCTCGCGCCGGTGGCGGCCGCGGTGACGACCGCGGCGGCCGCGCAGACCGAGAGCAGGGGAATCAGGGCGCGGGGGGATCGCACACGTTCTCCAGTATGAGGCTATCTGCGGGGGTAATGCCGAAATCTCACCACATCAAGATCGCATCCGCCAGCGTTTCACGACCAAGCGGTCATCCCGGATACGGCGATTCCCGGCGCCCCAAGGCTAAGGGGCCCGGCGGATGCTCCCGCCGGGCCCCTTAGCCCGCTAGCCGAGCAGTTCGGTCACCGTGCCGGCGCCGACCGTCCGGCCGCCCTCGCGCACCGCGAAGCCGAGCCCCTCGGTCATCGCGACCGGCCTGCCCAGCTCGACGGCCATCTCGACGGTGTCGCCGGGCAGCGCCATGCCGCCCTCGCCGCCGAGGTCGATGCCGCCGACCACGTCCGTCGTGCGGAAGTGGAACTGCGGCCGGTACCCGTGGAAGAACGGCCTGGACCGGCCGCCCTCGGCCGCGGTCAGCACCCGGACCCGCGCCCGGAACCGCGTGTGCGGCCGGATCGCGCCCGGCGCGCTGACCACCTGCCCGCGCCGCACCTGGTCGCGCTTGACCCCGCGCAGCAGCATGGCCGTGTTGTCGCCCGCCTCCGCGCGGTCCATGGTCTGCCCGAACGTCTCCAGCCCCGTCGCGACGGTGCCGAACGACTCGCCGAGCCCGACGACCTCGACCGCGTCCCCGAGCCGGACCGAGCCCTGCGCCACGACCCCGGTCACGACCGTGCCGCGCCCGGTGATCGTGAGCACGCTCTCGACCGGCATGAGGAACGGCGCGTCCAGCACCCTGCGCGGGACGGGCACGTACGCGTCGATCGCGTCGAGCAGGTCGCCGATGCGGGCCGTCCAGTACGGGTCGCCCTCCAGCGCCCGCAGCCCGGACACCCGGACGATCGGTATCTCCTCGCCGGGGAACCCGTACTCGGAGAGCAGCTCCCGGACCTCCAGCTCGACGAGGTCGAGCAGCTCGGCGTCGTCCACCATGTCGGCCTTGTTCAGCGCCACCACGATGTGCTCGACGCCGACCTGCCGCGCGAGCACCACGTGCTCCCGCGTCTGCGGCATCGCGCCGTCCTGCGCGGAGACCACGAGCACGGCCCCGTCCACCTGGGCGGCACCGGAGATCATGTTCTTCACGTAGTCGGCGTGACCGGGCATGTCCACATGGGCGTAGTGCCTGGTCGCGGTGGAGTACTGGACGTGCGCGACGTTGATGGTGATGCCGCGGTCGCGCTCCTCCGGGGCTCGGTCGATGCGGTCGAACGGCACCGCCGACGCGAGCCCGCGCTCGGCGAGCACCTTGGTGATCGCCGCGGTCAGCGTCGTCTTGCCGTGGTCGACGTGCCCCATCGTCCCGATGTTCAGGTGCGGCTTGTCGCGCTCGTAGAGCTTCTTCGCCATGGTCTTTCCGTCCTCACGATGCCGAACGTGAGAACCCACGCGGCGCACGGGCCGCGTTCACTCGGACCACCCCCCTCCGCTGGTTCTCCGGAGGCAGGACGGAGAGGGGTCAGCGTCGGACGCCGTCTGCGGCGACCGCTGCTGCGAAGAAGGCGACCGGCAGCGCGCTCAGCAGGTCGGTGCCTGCGAGCGTCGGAGTGCCGGCCGCGATGAACATGCCCCGCACATTACGGAGCCCGCCGGCGGAAGTCGAAGCATTAAAAAGGAAGCAGCCGGCGCCGCGCTCAGCGGGATGATGACCGCGAGCGTCCGGGCGCCGGCTGCAAGCCTCGCTCTCCGGACATTACGGGCGAATACCATCCACGTCGACCGGTTTTCGGCGCCCGGGGACGTACAGCAGGAGCATCCCCGCCGCCGCCCCGACGAACTGGAAGCCGGCGATCCCCAGCACCAGGCCGACGGGCCCGACCGCGTCCGCCGCGACGGCCGTCAGCGCGGCGCCGAGCGCGGACGCGCCGATCTTCAGGCTGCCCGCCGTCGTGTTGACCTGGCCGAGCCGGTCGGGCGGCGACTCGCGCTGGCGAAGCATGAGCGTCGCCGCGAACACCGGCCCCTCCGCGATCCCCCCCGCGACGAACGCCGCCGTCGCCCACGGCAGCGACGGCGCCACGGCGAGGGCCGCGAGCGACGCCCCGAACGCGACCAGCCCGGCCACCATCACGGGCTCCGCATGCTTCGGCGTCAGCCACCGGCTGGATGCCAGCGACCCGATCAGCGACCCGACCGCCAGCGCGACGAGGAGCCGTCCGCCCGCGCTCGGCGGGGCCCCGATGTGCTCGGCGAGCAGCACCGCCGTCACCGCGACGCCCCCGAAGCCCGTCCAGGCGAGCGTCGTGGCCACCGTCAGCGCCCGCAGGACCCGCCCCTCGACCAGCACGACGAGCCCACCCGTGATCACCGAGAGACCACCCCGCCTCTCTGCGGGCGGCTCGGCGTCCGGCCGCGGAAAGGGAAGAAGCGGCAGGGTCAGCAGCCCCAGGACACCCACGGCGACCACGGCGGTGCCCGCATACTGACCGCCCGCCAGCGAGGCGAGCGCCGCCGCGAGACCGGGCCCCGCGATGCCCGCGAGGTTGTAGCTCGACGCCTCCAACCCATAAGCACGCGAAAGTCGCCCCTCCGGGACGAACCTCGGCAAAAGGCTGGTCAGCGCGACCACGATCGGCTCGGTGCACCCGATCACCGCGGCGATCGCGAGCGCCAGCACGAGCGGCGAGTTGCCCGCCGTCGCCAGCAGCAGCCCGGTGGCCACGGCGTAGCAGGCCGCGAGGACCACCGCGACCGACCGGGGACGCATCACCCGGTCGAGCGCGCTGCCGATGATCGGCCCGCTCAGCACGTACGGCAGCGTCATCGCGGTCTGCAGGTACCCGGCGGTGGCCGCGTCACCCGTCCGCGCCTCGACGGTCAGCACCAGCGCCGTCGCGACGCCCTCCGCCGACACCCGCAGCAGCGTCGCCGAGGTGAGGTGAAGCGGCAGCGCCGCGGTCCGTCCGAACACGCTCGAATGCTGGCACATGCTTAGACTTCGAAGAGTGACGGCAGCGAAGACAGAGCACCGGGTCACCAGTGAGGTCGGACGGCTGCGGACCGTCCTGCTGCACCGCCCCGGCGCGGAACTGAAACGGCTCACCCCGCGCAACAGCGACAAGCTGCTGTTCGACGCGATCCCGTGGGCGGGTCGCGCCCAGGAGGAGCACGACGCGTTCGCCGAGGCCCTCCGCTCCCGCGGCGTCGAGGTCCTCTACCTGACCGAGCTGCTCCAGGACGCGCTGGAGTACGAGCCGGCCCGCGACCAGGCGATCGCCGACGCCGTCGTCGACCTGCGCCTCGGCGACCAGCTCCGCCGCATCGTCGAGGAGTACCTCCGCGACCTCGACCCGGAGAACCTCACCCAGACGCTCATCGGCGGCCTCGCCCACGAGGAGCTGAAGTCCGGGCACGGCCTGGTCTACCGGCTCATGGACCGGCTCGACTTCATCATCGACCCCCTGCCCGGCCTGCTGTTCACCCGTGACAACAGCACCTGGATCGGCGACCGCGTGGCGGTGACGAGCCTCGCCATGGAGGCCCGGCGCCGCGAGTCGGCCCTGACCGGCCTCGTCTACGCCCACCACCCGCGCTTCGCCGACGTGGAGCCGGTGTACGCGCCGTCCCTCGAACACGTCGAGGGCGGGGACGTCCTCCTGCTGTCCCCGGGCGTGATCGCGGTCGGCACCGGCGAGCGGACGACCCCCGCCGGCGTCGAGCGCCTGGCCCGCCAGGTCTTCGCCGCGAACCTGGCGCACACCGTCCTGGCGGTCCCGATCGCCCAGGAGCGCGCCACCATGCACCTCGACACCGTCTGCACGATGGTCGACGTCGACACCGTCGTCATGTACCCGCCGGTGGCGCACTCGCTGACGGCCCACACGGTCACCGTCGCCAGTGGCGACCTGCGCGTCTCGGAACCGCGCCCCTTCCTGGAGGCCGCCGCCGAGGCGATGAAGCTCGACCGCCTCAAGGTGATCGACACCGGCCTGGACCCGGTCACCGCCGAACGCGAGCAGTGGGACGACGGCAACAACACCCTCGCCGTGGCCCCCCGCCTCTGCGTCGCCTACGAGCGCAACATCGAGACGAACGCCCAGCTGGAGGCGTCGGGCATCGAAGTGATCCGCATCAGCGGCAGCGAACTGGGCACCGGCCGAGGCGGCCCCCGCTGCATGTCCTGCCCCGTCCTCCGCGACGACATCTGACCACCGCACCGACCTCACACGACGCGCCTTGCGGATCTGCGCGGACGAACACCGCAGTCCATGACCGATCCACGAAAACGGATCAATGAGAACCACGCGCCGACCGACAGAGCCGCAACAGCGCCAGCCGACGCCTCTCAGCCACAGTTAGCCGGCAGAGTGACGTCCGTAAGCGAGATCGTCGACAAGGGTCACGTTGCGATCGCGTCCGAAGGCAGGTTTCGAGCGAAGCAAGAAACCTGATCGCGAAGCGAGCCGCAAGGCGAGCCGGAGCGATGCAGCGATCGCCGTTTTGCTCGTTGAAGGAGGGCCCCCAAGGCCCGACGCCGAGAGCAAAAAAATATAAACAGCTCGGGCGGTGTCGACGGGGGCACGACAGCGCCCGAGCTTGGGAGGACCATACAAGGTCGGGCGGGGTTCCTTCCAGGCGGGGCCCTCTTATGCCGGATATGCCCCGCTTGGGGCACTTCCATTCCTGCTTCTGTTGCACAGATCTTCGTCGGGCTCGTCCAGCAGGTCTGGAAAGTCGGACAGATCGGGCACTACGGCGTGCATGCCGGCGGGGGCGGAGCGGCCGTTGTCCTCCGTTGACCTGGGAGCACGCAGGACGGCCCACACCGTGGTGGCACCCTCTTCGTGGCGCACGCCCCAGCCGTCGGACAGGGCCTCCACGATGCCGAGACCGCGGCCGCCGAGCGAGGAGAGCGTGCCCGGGCCGCGGCGCGGTTCGGTCATCGCACCGCCGTCGCTGACCTCGAGTTCGAGGACGTCGCCGCGGCGCAGCCAGCACACCCGGACCTGGCCGGACGGGAGCGGGCGGGCGTGGCGGAGGGCGTTGCTGATGAGTTCGCTGACGATGACGCTGGCGTCGTCCACGACGGATTCGTAGACCCCCGAGTCGACCAGCTCCGAGCTGAGGCGCCTTCGGGCGACCGCGACGCTGGACGGTGCGTGTGGCAGCAGTACGACGCTCAGACGCCCTCACCTCCCCCTGGTTCCGCTACTCGGACGAGTCCCGTCGTCGCTCTTCCGGTACGACCGAAATGCCCTGATGGCCAAGACCGGAAACCCGGACCATCCAGGTCATCACCTGCACAACGAGTCACCGGCCGTCCGGTCACGGTGATCACCCCCGGAACGGAATCTCGTCACCAACGGCAACCATCAAAGGATCTATCCAGCCAACGGCGGACTTACTCCTCCCGCACGCGTTTCGTCCATCACACCCTGCGGTCACCGTACTTTCTCGCACCAGCCCAGGTTGCCACCCATCGAGACCGCTGAACGCCCAGGTCACAACGGTCTCACCGGGCCGCACCGCAGGGAGTGTCGTCACGGTGAGTGACCAAACCGGGTCAACGGACGCCGCGCAGCACGAGCCGCATGCACGTTCCCTCGCCCGCACGCGCGCCACCTGCGGGTCCGCGGCCGGGCGCGGTCCGCAGGAGCGCGGGCGGACGGCTTATGGTCCGTTCCATTTCTGGCACTTCACCACTTGGGGTGACGTTGTCCGCATTAGTGTGAGATCTCTCACGTTCAGCCGGATGAGCTGAGATTCTCCCGCCTTGTGCCTCTGTCAGCCGTTTGACGATGTACAGCCCGAGCCCGATGCCGCCGAAGCGGCGGCGGTCCCCGGCGTCCCCCTGGACGAACCGCTCGAAGATCCGCTCATGGTCGCCGGCCGGGATGCCGATCCCCTCGTCCACGACCTTCACCACGATGTCGGCGCCGTCCGGGTAGGCGTGGACGCTGACCGTCCCGCCGTCCGGCGAGTACTTGAACGCGTTCTCCAGCAGCTGCCCGAGCACGATGTCGGTCGCCATCGCGTCCCCCCGGCACGGCGGCAGGTCGGGCGCGATCTCCAGCTCGACGCGGTGCAGCGGCGACAGCGACCGGAACCCGGCGACGACGCCCTCCAGCACCCGGCTCAGGTCGAACGGCTCGATCGTCACGGCCAGCTCGTCGGCCCCGGCCCGGGAGCCGAGCAGCAGGTGCTCGACGAGGCGGGCGAGGGACTGGGCGCGCTCGGCGATGGTGGCGACGGCGGTGCGGCGGTCGGCGTCGGCCAGCTCGTCCCACCGGTTGACCAGGGTGGACGCGAAGCCCTGCACGACCGTGATCGGGGTGCGCAGCTCGTGGCTGGTGGTGGCGAGGAACAGGTCCTTGGCCTCTTCGAGGGCCTTCGCCTCGGACACGTCGCGGAAGTCGACGACCAGCTCGCCGGTCTCCTCGATCTCGGCGGCGAGGACGTTCAGCCACGTCCCCGACTCCAGCCGGAACGTGAGCATCTCGCCGAGCGCGGGCATGCCGAACGGCAGCGGGCGGCCGATCGCCTCCTCCGGCGGGACGCCGGTCAGCGCGTGCGCGGCCGGGTTCCACTGCCGGACGACGAGGTCGTGGTCGAGCACGGCGATGCCGTCCGCGCTGGAGTCGATCACCGCGCGCTCGTGCGCCCGCTGCCGGACGACCTCCGCGTACGCGACGGCGTTGCCGACCGCGACGCCGGCGTGCCCGGCGAGCAGCTCCAGCAGCTCCAGCTCGGTGTGCCCGGCCTTGCTGCCGGAGAAGAGCGCGTAGAGCGCGCCGTACGGCCGGTTCTGCAGGTAGGACAGGCCGAGCGCGATCGTGTGCAGGCCGGGCAGCTCGGACCAGATCAGGTCGCCGAGGCGCCGCGCGCCGGTCGCGAGCTTGACGGTCTTGCCGGACCGCAGCAGCTCCCCGACGAGGCTCGACCGCAGCTCGGCGGTGCGGTCGCGCATGTGCTCGGGCAGCCCGGTCATGCTGACCAGCCGCAGCCGCTCGCCCTCGATCCGGACGAACCCGCCCGCGTCGGCGCCGGTCAGCTCGATCAGCGCGGTGGTGATCCGGTCGAGGACGACGTTCAGGTCCAGTTCGGCGTTGAGGTCGGCGACGATGTCGTTCAGCCGCCGGACGAGCCGGGCCCGCTCGGTCATGTGGTGCTGGACGATCTCGTCCTCCTCGACCGGGTGGTACACCCCCACCCAGCCGAGCAGCGTGCCGCCCGGGTCCTGCAGCAGGCTCGTGTCGATGCGCACGTCGATGAGGCGGCCGTCGCGGTGGAAGCGGCGGGTGGCGATCGAGATCTGCCCGCTGTCGCCCGGCCCGGCGGGCCGGGTGAGCAGCCGCTCCTGGACGGCGTTGTGCTCGGCCTTCAGCTCGTGCGGGACGATCGGCGGGACGCGCCCGATCATCTCCGCGGCGCTCCAGCCGAACATGCGCTCGGCCGCCGGGTTCCACACCGTGACCCGGTGCCGCTGGTCCACCGCCACGATCGCGTCGGCGGCGCTCTCGATGACGGCCCGCGCGATCGGATCGTGGACGTGCTCGTACACGTCTGTCATCGTGCCACCGGACTCCGGCGCGGCGCCGGGTAACTTGCATCGAAAATTGCCACGGGAACCTTACCTTCTGGTAAGGCTACCGCCTGGTAAGCCTCCCGATGAGGAGCGCGGCCGCGCCCGCGACCAGGAACGACAGCAGCGAGGCGCTCATCCAGCTCTGCGGCGTGAAGTGCACCGCCTCCTGGACGTCCCGCCAGAAGCCCGCCCAGTGCTCGACCGTGCCCGGGTTGATCAGCTGGTAGACCGCGAACCCGACGGCCCAGGCCGCGATCATCCCCCAGCGGGACGGCGCCCGCCGCGACACGTCCCACCCGTCCAGCTCGGCCTCCTTACTGCCCGAGGTCCGGCGGCGGCCGAGGAAGAAGTCGGCGGCGAGGACGCCCAGCATCGGCACGAACACCGACCCGATCAGCGTGAGGAAGCCCGCGTAGTCGCCGATGTCCAGGACGAGCGCGAGGACGGTGATGCCGGCGCCGAGCGCGACGCTCAGCACCCGGCGGTCGGCGCGCGGGAACAGGTTCTGGATCGACACGGCGGTGGAGTAGGTGTCGGCGAACGACTGGTCCGCCTCCCGCAGCACGAAGATCGCGAAGAAGACCACGCCGAGCGTGGCGCCGAGGAACGGGTCGAAGATCCTGGTGCTGTCGCCCGCGACCAGCGCGAGCGCCAGCAGGCCGAGGACGTAGGCGATGATCTGCGTGACCGAGTAGCCGACGGACGCCGCGCCGAACGCCGCCCGCTCCGACCGCGAGTGCCGGGTGTAGTCGGCGGCGACCGGCACCCAGGAGATCGACACCGCGAGCGCGGCGTCCGCGCCGATCCAGAAGCCGCCCCACGAGCCCTCCGACAGGTCGGGCAGCGGCTGCCGGACGAGCTCCACGTAGAAGTAGACCAGCGCGATCCCCACCGCGACGGTGACGTACCGGCGCAGCAGCCGCACCGAGCCGAGCGGCCACACCGTCAGCACGGTCGTGATCACGCCGGCCGCGACGACGTAGCCCCAGCGCGGCACGCCGTCCCACAGCTCGCGGGCCGCGTCCGCGATGACGATCAGCTCGAACGTCCCCCAGCCGATGAGCTGCGCGATGTTCAGGACCGTCGGCGCGTACGACAGCCGGGCGCCGAACAGGCCGCGCAGCAGCACCATCGCGGGCTGCCCGGTGCGGGCGCCGGGGACGGCGGCGAGGCCGAGCATCAGCCCGCCGAGCGCCGTCCCGACGGCCATCGCGACGATGCCCGCCATGATGGAGATGGTCGGCCTGCCGTCGGCGTCCGGCGCGAGGACGGTGTAGGCGCCGGAGAAGGCCAGCAGGCTGACGCCGAGGTTGGCCCAGAAGGCGCTCTGGTCCCAGAACCCGAGGACCTTGGGGGCGGGCTCGTCGAGGGTGAAGGGGGCCTCGTTGGCGGGCGGCTCGCCCTGAGGGCGCCGTTCGACGTCGGACGTCACGGGACACGCTCCCTACGCCGGCATTACCCGGACAGGTTCATGCGGTCGGCGGCGCCCTGCTGGCCGCCCTCTCAGCCCGGCTTGTGGCCCGAGCTCCCGCGGTTATCGGTCAGACCTGATCGTACAACCGCCCGTCGCGCCCCAGAAGGGGGCATACGGTACGGATCACGCCACGAACGGCGGCCGGCCGCCGGCGCCCTCCATGGGCCGCCCGGCCTCCGCCCAGCTCTGCATCCCGCCGTCGACGTTCTTGGCCAGCCAGCCCGCCTGGTTGAGCGCCACCGTCACCTGCGCCGACCGCACCCCGGACCGGCAGATCACGAACACCTCCCGGTCGCGCGGGACCTCCCCGGCCCGGTCGCCCAGCTGCCGCATCGGGATGTGGACCGCCTCGGGCGCGTGCCCGGCGTCCCACTCGTCCTGCTCCCGGACGTCCAGCAGGTAGCCGTCCTGCGGGACGTCGGCGGCACCGACCGCCGGTACGTCTTCCCCGAAATTCATCACACCCCCCATGGAACCGCGCGAACCGGCCCCGCGTCGAATCACGCATGCGGTATCGGACGCTCCTGTTCGCCGCGCCCGGCGTGGCCATGCTCCTGACCCTGGCCGCCTGCGGTGACGAACAGGCCAACGGAAATCCCGCCGCGGAGCCTTCGGGCACCACGTCCGTGCAGCCCTCCGGCACCCCGGCGGACACGCTCACCATCACCGTCAGGGCCTCCGCGGAGGCCCCCGCCAAGACCTGGACGCTGACCTGCGATCCTCCAGGCGGTACCCATCCGAAGGCCGCCGACGCGTGCGCGGCCCTGACCAAGGCCAAGGAACCCTTCAAGCCCGTCCCCAAGGACCAGATGTGCACCAAGATCTACGGCGGCCCTGAGATCGCCACGGTCAAGGGCACCTGGCAGGACAAGCCGATCGACACGAAGTTCACCCGCCAGGACGGCTGCCAGCTCCACCGCTGGACGCAAGTGGCCCCCGTCTTCGGCAACGTCCCGAAGGTCCGCTGAACCAGCCATCCCCGTTCCGGCTAGGTTCCCCACCCCAGGCCCCGGCCCGACCGCCGGGGCCTGACCACTTCAGGGGTTCCCGGACCGGTCAGTTCTTGGGGGCCTGCAGGCTCCACAGGCGCCCGTCGGGGTCCCGGACGGTCATCTCCCGGGTCCCGTAGTGAGTGTCCTCGAACGGGGTGACCACCTCGACGCCCGGTTCGGCGGCGAACCGGTCCGCGTCCGGCACCTTCAGCGCGATCTGCACGCCCGGCTCCCGGTCCTCGGGGACCTCCACGACGACGACGTAGGCCCCGTCGCCGTTGCGGAACACGCCGGAGCCGTCGCCGGCGGTCACGTCGAGCTCGAACCCCAGCGCCTGGAAGAAGCCCGCGGTCCTCCCCCAGTTGCGGGTCTCCAGGAAGACCGCCTCGATCCCTTCGGTCGCCATGTCAGGACTCCTTTCCGGAAGAGCGCCGCTCCCGGCCGCCGGCGTCGTCGAGGTAGAGGCGCAGCGCCTCGGCGACCAGGGCCGACAACGACATGCCCGTCTCGATCGCGTGGTGCTTGACCTGCCTGATCAGCCCGATCGGCAGGTACACGTTGAACTGCTTGACGTCCTCGTCGCCCATGGCGGCGATGCTAGCATCCTAGCCTGCTAGCAAGCTAAGGCGTACGGACGTCCCGGTCCGCGACCGGGGGCCGGCGGCCGGGCGTCCGGGTGAAGGAGGCCGGTATGACGAGGGGCGACCTGCGAGGAGCGGTCAAGGGCCGGGTGTGGCGGCGGGGCGATGACGGCTTCGACGCGGCGCGCAGGGCCTGGAACCTGACGGTCGAGCAGCCGGTGGCGGCCGTGGTGGAGGCCGCGGACGCCGAGGACGTGGCGGCGCTGGTCCGCTACGCGCGGCGGTCGGGCCTGGCGGTGACCGCCCAGGCCGGCGGCCATGACGCCTCGGGTGACGTGGAGGGCGTGATCCTGCTGCGCACCGGCCGGCTGGACGGGGTGCGGGTGCGCCCGTCCGAACGGGTGGCCGAGGTGGGCGCGGGGGTCGGCTGGGGGCGGGTGCTGGCGGAGGCCGGGCCCCACGGCCTGACCGGGCTGGCGGGCAGCTCACCGGTGGTCAACGTGACCGGCTACACGCTGGGCGGGGGGCTCTCCTGGTTCGGCCGCAAGCACGGCTGGGCCGCCGACAGCGTCCGCGCCTTCGACATCGTGGACGCCGACGGGAACCGGGCCCGGGTGACCGGCGCGTCCGACGCCGAGCTGTTCTGGGGGCTGAGAGGCGGCGGAGGCGACTTCGCCCTGGTCACGTCGCTGGAGTTCGATCTGCATCCGGCGCCGCACCTGTACGGCGGGAGGGTGGTCTGGCCGGACGCGCGCGGCGGAGCGGTGTTCGAGGTCTTCCGGCAGATCACCGACGCGGCGCCGCCCGAGCTGACCGTCTGGTTCAGCCGGTTCGCGTTCCCCGGCGCCCCGCCCATGGTGGCGCTGGACATGACCTACCTGGGGGATCCGGACGAGGGCGCGGCGCTCGTGCGCGGCCTCGACGCGATCGACGGCGTGATCAGCGACAACCGCGGGCCGCTGGCGGTGGCCGACCTGGGCGACGTCGCCGGCGAGCCGACCGCTCCATCCTCCGGGCTGCCCCGCGCGGAGCTGCTGACGCACCTGGACGAGGGGCTGGTCACCGAGCCGATCGACCCGCTGATCTCCATCCAGATCCGGCATCTGGCCGGCGCGCTGGCCAAGCCCGGCGCCGGCGCGAGCGGAGCGCTGGACGAGCCGTACCTCCTCCAGATGACCGGCGTCGGCCCCGACCCGGACCTGGCGCACGCCACCCGCGCCCGCCAGCGCCGGCTCGTCGAGCGGTTCGGCGGCGCCATCACCGGGCGCAAGCCGTACACGCTGCTGACTCCTGAGGAGAGCGTGGCCGACGCCTTCCCCGAGCCGACCCTCGACCGCCTGCGCGAACTGAAGCGCGCCCGCGACCCGCAGAACGTCTTCCGCGCCAACCATCCCGTCCTCAAGCAGGAGACCCAGCCGTGAGGGCTTGATGGCACCCACGCAGCTGGACCGAGGAAAACATGCCTGCGTCGACATGGCCGTCGACACGCACGCTGGCGATGTTCCAGAAGAGCCACGCCATGACCTCGGCGGCACGGTTGTCGAGGTCGAGGCCCGGTTGGGCACGGCCCCCACAGCGTCTGTTCATCCGACCCGAGGGCGGGCGCTTGGGAGGCTCCGCTCACTCCCGCGGAGATGAGGTGCATCGGGTGGCGGCGCCGTGGGGCCTGGGCGGCGCCGCCAGCCGATGCGGCTAGATCCAGCCGCCGATGCTGCGGTTCTGGGAGACGGCGGTGTCGAAGGCGAGGGGGCAGGCGAGGATGAGCGTGCGCATCGGCTCCGCCTGCTGCGCGTACATCTGCAGGACGTAGCGGTCGGCGCCGGTGAACATCTGCGACAGGAACTCGCCGTAGCCGTCGAAGCCGCGCTGGATGCGGGCGACCTCCTGCTGCTGCCAGTCGGTGACGCGGCCGCTCAGCAGCTCGTAGTAGCCGATCTGCTGCTCCTGCGCGGTCAGGATCTCCCAGCCGCGCAGCGCCCGCTTGCGCAGGTGGCCGATGAGGCCGCCCTGCGGGGTGAGCACCTGCATCTGGGGCGTGCCCATGAAGCCGTACGGCTTGTAGAAGAGGAAGTACGGCATTCCGTCGGGGCGGTAGATCGTCAGCTTCCGCTCGGCCTTGGTCTGGCTCGCCTGGTTGAGGACGCGGAACGCCTTCTTCGCGCCGCTCACGCCCTCTTCACGGACGTAGGCGGACGGCTGCCCCTGCGGGCTCCAGATCGTGTAGTTCGCCTCGGTCGAGAAGAACTGCGCGGGCTGGTCGTAGACGAGGATCGGCGAGGCGTAGAGGTCGGGGGCGGCCTGCTGGGGCATCTGCTGCTGCGGGTAGCCGGCCTGCTGAGGCGGGTATCCGGCCTGCTGAGGCGGGTATCCGGCCTGCTGCGGATACCCCTGGGGTGGATATGCCTGCTGTTGCGGCGGGTAGCCGCCGTGCTGCGGCGGAGGCCCGTAGCCGGGGGCGGGACGTCCGGGCGCGTAGGGCGGGGCGGGCGGGGCGCCGCCGTGCTGGTGTCCGCCGTAGCCGGGGTGCGGTGGACCGTAGCCGGGGCCGCCGGGACCGGCGGGTGGGGGTGGGGGGTATCCCATGACGGCTCCTGAGCGAGACGATCACCGGGGTTCTCTCGCGATACGATACGCCGCCGGGCGGCCCCCACCGGGCCCGGTCGCCGGATTCCCCGAGGGGTTTCACTTCAGCAGGCGCGACATCCGGCGGTCGGCCAGCGGCTTGCCGCCGGTCTGGCAGGTCGGGCAGTACTGGAGCGCCGAGTCGGCGAACGACACCTCGCGGATCGTGTCGCCGCAGACCGGGCATTTCTGGCCGGCCTTGCCGTGCACCCGGAGGCCGGTCTTCTTCTCGCCCTTGAGGTCCTGGGCCTCCAGGCCGCGCGAGCGCTCCACGGCGTCCCGGAGCGTGGTGACGATCGCCTCGTGCAGGACGGCGACGTCCTCCTCGGTCAGCGAGGCGGCGATCTTGAACGGGGACATCTTCGCCGCGTGCAGGACCTCGTCGGAGTAGGCGTTGCCGATGCCGGCGATCACCTTCTGGTCGCGCAGCAGGCCCTTGATCTGGGTGCGCTTGCCGCCGACGATCGCGGCGAGCGCCTCGGCGGTGAAGGCGTCGTCCAGCGGGTCGGGACCGAGCGTCGCGACGCCGGGCACGTCCGACGGGTCGCGGACGACGTAGACCGCGAGGCCCTTCTTCGTGCCCGCCTCGGTGAGGTCGAAGCCCGAGCCGTCGTCCAGGTGGACGCGCAGGGCCAGTGGGTTCTTGCCGCCGGGCCGGACGGGCTTCGCGGGGATCTCGTCCCGCCAGCGCAGCCAGCCCGCGCGGGCGAGGTGGACGACGAGGTGCAGCCCGTCGACGTCCAGGTCGAGGAACTTGCCGTGCCGGGACGCGCCGGTGACGGTCAGCCCGCCCAGCGCCGTCACCGGCGGGTCATAGGTCTTCAGCGCGGAGATGGCGAGAACATCGACGCGGGCGACGGCGTGGCCGACCGCGCGTTCCCGCAGGAACCCCGCCAGCGCCTCGACCTCGGGTAGCTCAGGCATGACCTCAGTATCGGCGAACCGGCCGGCGGTTCGTCCACAGGGCTGTGGACACCTGTGGAAAACCCTGGGGAGCGGGTGTGACCGGCATCTCGAAATAACCCGTAGGGGGTACCGGTTGCCAGGAGGTGAAGCGTTATGGCAGCATGAGGACCGGAAGATACCCCCCAGGGGTAAATATCCGGAAAAGCGAAGGAGATGCCGATGAGCACCGCCACTTACACCGTCACCGGTATGACCTGCGGCCACTGCGTGAGCTCGGTCACCGAGGAGGTCGAGCAGATCGCCGGCGTCACCGCCGTCGACGTCGACCTCCCGACCGGCAAGGTCACGGTCACCAGCGAGGCCCCGCTGGACGACGCCCAGGTCAAGGGCGCCGTCGAAGAGGCCGGTTACCAGCTGCAGGCATGACCGGCGCGCGCCCCCTGCCCGGGGGCGCGCCCGGACGAACAGCGAGTGGAGTGGATCGGCATGAACAGCGCGACCAAGGTCGGCGTGTACGCCCTGGGACTCGCCGTCGTCTTCGGCGGCGCCGCCGGAGTCGGCAAGGCGGTCGGACCCGTCGGCGGCACCGCGGAGATGGCGTCCCATGAGGGCGACGGCCACGGCGGCGGGCACGGCGGCGGAGACGGCGGGGCGTCCCACGCCCCCGGCGGCCTCCAGGTCTCCGAGGACGGCTACACGCTGACCCCGCGCACGACCACCGTGACTCCGGGCGAGAAGACCGACTTCCGGTTCACCATCAACGGGCCGGACGGCAAGCCGGTCACCGGGTTCAAGCCCCTGCACGGCAAGCGGCTGCACCTGATCGTCGCGCAGCGCGACCTGTCCGGCTTCCAGCACCTGCACCCGACCGAGATCGGGGGCGGCGTCTGGAGCGTCCCGATCGAGCTGCCCGAGCCCGGCGTGTACCGGTTCTTCACCGACATCCAGCCGGACGGCGCGACCCGGCAGCTCACCCTGGGCACCGACGTCTTCGCCCCGGGCGACCTGCGGCCGGCGCCGCTGCCGAAGCCCGCGCAGGTCGCGAAGGTCGACGGGTACGAGGTCGCGCTCACCGGTGGCCTCACGCCCGGCAAGTCCACCGAACTCACGCTGACGGTGAGCAAGGACGGCAAGCCGGTCACCGACCTGCAGCCGTACCTGGAGGCGTACGGCCACCTGGTCGCGCTGCGGCAGGGCGACCTCGCCTACCTCCACGTCCACCCGGACGGGGAGCCGGGCGACGGGAAGACGGAGCCGGGCCCCGGCATCACGTTCTTCGCCGAAGCGCCCAGCACCGGCGCATACCGTCTGTACCTGGACTTCAAGCACGGCGACAAGGTCCGCACGGCGGAGTTCACCGTGCACGCGGGCGACGCCGCCGTCCCCGCCGGGCCCACGCAGGAACCTGCGAAGAAGCCGGGGCAGGGGCACGACGACACGCCGCACACGCACTGAACGTCCCACTCGATCGAGGCAGAGGAGGAGCGATGAGCACGGACATCGAGTCCGCGCGTATCGAGCTGGCGATCGGCGGGATGACGTGCGCGTCGTGCGCCAACCGCATCGAGAAGAAGCTCAACAAGATGGACGGCGTGACCGCGACGGTCAACTACGCCACCGAGAAGGCCAGCGTCGAGTTCGCCCCCGGGGTGTCCCCGGACGAGCTGATCGCCACCGTCGAGAAGGCCGGCTACAGCGCCGAGCTCCCCGCCCCGCCCCGGTCGGACGCCGCGGGCGGGGACGAGCCGGAGCCGGACGACGGGCTCCGCCCGCTGCGGCAGCGGCTGATCACCTCGGTCGTGCTGTCGGTGCCGGTCATCGCCATGGCGATGGTCCCGGCGCTGCAGTTCGACGCCTGGCAGTGGCTGTCGCTGACGCTCGCCGCGCCCGTCGTGGTGTACGCGGGCTGGCCGTTCCACCGCGCCGCGGCGATCAACCTGCGGCACGGCGCGGCGACCATGGACACGCTGATCTCGCTCGGCACGATCGCCGCGCTCGGCTGGTCGCTGTGGGCGCTGTTCTTCGGCACCGCCGGCGAGATCGGTATCAAGCACGGCTTCGAGTTCTCGATGACCCGCTCCGACGGGTCGATGAACATCTACCTCGAGGCCGCGGCCGGCGTGACCATGTTCATCCTGGCCGGGCGGTACTTCGAGACGCGGTCCAAGCGCCGCGCCGGCGCCGCCCTGCGCGCCCTGCTGGAGCTCGGCGCCAAGGAGGTCTCGGTCGTCCGGGACGGCCGCGAGGAGCGGATCCCGGTCGACAGCCTCGCGGCGGGGGACGTGTTCGTCGTCCGCCCCGGCGAGAAGATCGCCACGGACGGGACGGTCGAGGAGGGCTCGTCCGCCGTGGACGCGTCCATGCTGACCGGCGAGTCGGTCCCGGTCGAGGTCGGGCCGGGCGACGCGGTGGTCGGCGCGACGGTGAACGCCGGCGGCCGGCTGCTGGTCCGCGCGACCCGGGTCGGCTCCGACACCCAGCTCGCGCAGATGGCGCGGCTGGTGGAGGAGGCGCAGACCGGCAAGGCGCAGGTGCAGCGGCTCGCGGACCGGATCTCCGGGATCTTCGTCCCGATCGTGATCGCGCTCGCGATCGGCACGCTCGGCTTCTGGATCGGCACCGGCGAGCCGCTCGCCGGCGCGTTCACCGCCGCGGTCGCCGTGCTGATCATCGCCTGCCCGTGCGCCCTCGGTCTCGCCACCCCGACCGCCCTCATGGTCGGGACGGGACGCGGCGCGCAGCTCGGCATCCTGATCAAGGGCCCGGAGGTGCTGGAGTCCACCCGCGCCATCGACACCGTCGTCCTGGACAAGACCGGCACGGTCACCACCGGGAAGATGGCCCTGGTCGACGTCATCACGGCCGAGGGGGTGTCCGAGGACGAGGTGCTCCGGCTGGCGGGGGCGCTGGAGAACGCGTCCGAGCACCCGATCGCGCAGGCGATCGCGCGCGGCGCGGCCGACCGGGTCGGCGAGCTGGGCACGGTCGAGGACTTCGCCAACGTCGAGGGCCTCGGCGTCCAGGGGATGGTGGACGGCCACGGCGTCCTCGCGGGGCGCCCGCGGCTGCTCGCGGAGTGGTCGCAGCACCTCACGCCGGAGCTGGAGCGCGCCATGGCGGAGGCGCAGGCGCTCGGCCGCACCGCGGTCGCGGTCGGCTGGGACGGCGCGGCCCGCGCGGTCATCACGGTCGCCGACCAGGTGAAGCCGACCTCGCGGGAGGCGATCGAGCAGCTGACGGCGCTCGGGCTGCGCCCGGTCCTGCTGACCGGCGACAACGAGACCGTGGCCCGCACGGTCGCGGACGCCGTCGGGATCGAGGAGGTCATCGCCGAGGTCCTGCCGCAGGACAAGGTGGACGTCGTCAAGCGCCTGCAGTCCGAGGGCCGGACCGTGGCGATGGTCGGCGACGGCGTCAACGACGCCGCCGCGCTCGCCCAGGCCGACCTGGGGCTCGCGATGGGCACCGGGACGGACGTGGCGATCGAGGCGTCCGACCTGACCCTCGTCCGGGGCGACCTGCGGGCCGCGGCCGACGCGATCCGGCTGTCGCGCCGCACGCTCGGCACGATCAAGGGGAACCTGTTCTGGGCGTTCGCCTACAACGTGGCGGCGCTGCCGCTCGCGGCGACCGGCCTGCTCACCCCGATGATCGCCGGTGGCGCGATGGCGTTCTCCTCGGTCTTCGTGGTCAGCAACAGCCTGCGCCTGCGGCGGTTCAAGCCGCTGACGGGCTCCCGGGACGCGGCGGCCGCTCCGGCGGCCGGCGGCTGAGGCAGAACCGCGAGCTGAGGCAGAACCGCGAAGCGCGCGGCCCCGTCCAGGGGTCGCGCGCTTCGGCGTTTTCTGAGGTCAGGGGCGCAGGACGGCCAGCAGGGGCGCGAGCGCCGGGTCGTCCGCGGCGTCGTCGAGGGCCGCGGTGAGGGTCTCGGCGTAGGTGGGGGCGGCGTCCCGATGGACGGCGCGTCCCTCGTCGGTGATGACGGTGTAGACGCCGCGGCGGTCCTTGGGGCACATGTCGCGGCGGGTGAGGCCGGCGGTCTCCAGCCGGGCGACCAGGCGGCTGACGGAGCTCTGGTTGAGGCCGATGAGGTCGGCCAGCTCCTGCATGCGCAGCTCGCCGTCGGCGGCGCGGGACAGGCGGCACAGCGCCCGGTACTCCGACAGCCCGATGCCGTGGCGGCCCTGCAGCGCCTTGGATAGCCGGTGCTCGACGCGCCCGTGCAGGGTCACAACGCCGTCCCAGAGCAGACCGTCCGCCGTGACCGGCGCCTTCTCGTCCACGCTCATCCCGTACCCGCTTCCTGGTTGACACCAGCTTACATGCAGTGCGAATATCTGCATGCACATACAAGACATGCATGTACATGCAAATTGGAGTCCGGCATGATCGAACGCGTCGCCACTACCCCCGACTGGTACGAGCCGTACCGGATCTCGCAGGCGATCCGGGCCAATGGGTTCATCTACGTCTCCGGGCAGGCCGGCATCGACGAGCAGGGGCGGACGGTGCCCGGCGGCTTCCTCGACCAGGGGCGCCAGGCGTTCCGGAACGTCCAGCGGGTGCTGGCGGCGGCGGGCGCCGGCCTGACCGACGTCGTGAAGATCGGCATCTTCGTCCGGGACATGGCGGCCGACCTCGACGACGTCATCCGGCTCCGCGAGGAGTTCCTCAGCGAGCCCTACCCCGCCGACACCCTCCTCGAAGTGAGCTCCCTGGCCCAGCCCGACTGGCGGATCGAAGTCGAAGCCGTCGCGGTCGAAAGGTGAACACGATGACCAGCACGCTGCTGACCCCCTACGAAGGCCCGTACCTCGCGCTGCCCAACCGGATCGTCATGGCGCCCATGACGCGGGGGCGCGCGGACGACATGACCGGCGTCCCGCACCCGCTGACCGCCACCTACTACGCGCAGCGCGCGTCGGCCGGGCTGATCGTCACCGAGGGGCTGTGGCCGCACGTCCTCGGCAAGGGCGGGCCCGGCATCCCCGGCCTGGTCACGGACGCGCACGTCGCCGGGTGGCGCGAGGTCACCGCGGCCGTCCACGCGGCCGGCGGGACGATCTTCGCCCAGCTCTGGCACGTGGGACGGATGATGCACCCGCTCAACCTGCCGGACCGGGCGACGCCGGTCGCCCCCTCCGCCGTCCGGATCGAGAGCGAGCCGATCTACACCGCCGAAGGCGACGTCGAGCACGTCACGCCGCGCGCCATGACCACCGCCGAGGCGGAGGCGGCGGTCGCCGACTTCGCGGCGGCGGCCCGCAACGCGATCCGCGCCGGGTTCGACGGGGTGGAGGTGCACGGCGCGAACGGCTACCTGATCCAGCAGTTCCTCGCCGAGAACACCAACCGGCGCACCGACCGCTTCGGCGGGTCGCGCAACGGGCGGCTGCGGTTCGCGCTGGACGTGGTGGAGGCCGTGGCCGCCGAGGTGGGGCCCGAACGGGTCGGCCTGCGCGTCTCCCCGCACAACCCGGAGAACGAGATCGCCGAGGAGGACCCGCAGGGCACCTACCGGGCGCTCGTCGACGCCCTCGACCCGCTCGGCCTCGCCTACCTGCACGTCATCGAGCGGGGCGCCTACGGCGCGCTGGCCGACCTGCGCCCGCGCTGGTCGGGCACCCTGATCGGGAACTTCAACGGGCCGGAGCCGACGACCCGGCAGGCCGGGGAGCAGGTCGTGTCGGTGGGGCTGGCCGACCTGTTCTCCTTCGGGCGGCTGTTCATCTCCAACCCCGACCTGCCGGCCCGCTTCGCCGCGGACGCGCCGCTCAACCGGCACATCCCCGGGCTGGTCTACGGCGGAGGCGGCGAGGGCTACGTCGACTACCCGGCCCTCGCCGCCGCCGACGTCTAGAGCGGGACGTCCCAGAAGGCGAGTTCGTGGCGCATGCCCTCCAGGAAGAAGCGCTCGGCCGTCTCCGTGTCCGCCCCGGACTCGTCGATCATCTGCGCGATGCGGGCGGTCAGCTCGGCGAAGCCGGGGTCGGCGTAGGTGTCGACCCAGCGGCGGTAGCGCGGCTCGGACGGCGGGTTCTCGGCCAGCCGCTGCCCGAGCGTGGAGTAGCCCCACATGCAGGGGTACAGGGCGGCGAGGCCCTCGTCATAGACGGCGGCGCTCTCCAGCAGGAACGAGGTGTAGGCGACGCAGGCGGGGCCCTTCTTGGCGCCGTCCAGGTCGGCGTTGAACTCGGCCGAGAGGGAGCGGTGCAGTTCCATCTCGTCGTGGAAGGTCGAGTAGGCGAGGTCTACAAGGTCGCCTAGGTGGGCGTCGGGGGCCTGCCAGGCGAGGCGGGAGAACACGCGCACGTAGTCGTGCAGGTAGAGGTAGTCCTGTTCGAGCCAGGAGCGGAATACGGCCTCGTCAAGGTTCCCTTGGGCGATGCCCGCCACGGTGGGGTGCTTGAGCTGCTCCTCCACGAGGGGACGGCCGAGTTCTTCCAGATGTGCGGCGAGACTCATGGCCGCCAGTCTGCCCCAGCCCCGCCCTGACCTGGACATCACCCCGAAATGACCAGACCCCGCCGGGTCGGAAGACCCGGCGGGGTCCTGGTCGTGCGGCCGATGTGCGGGTCGCCTCTCGGCGAAAGGCACAACACGGCTCCAGCCGAACGGTATTCCGTGAAGGCAATAGGTGAGGCCCGGGGACACCAGGCACATCGGCCATCAGGTGTAACCGACGGGTCCCCAGGATTGTTCCCGGCCCTCCGCGAAGGTCCCGGTGCGCCGGATCGTGTGCCAGCCCAGGCGCGCCCCCAGGAGCGCGGTGACCACGGACTGGACGACCACCAGGTACATGAGCTGCCGGTAGACGAACTGCTGGAGCGGCAGCGCCCACAGCGGACGGACGGATTCGCCGTCCAGCCATAGGGCGTAGGCACCGGCGGCGGCCTGCGCGGCGACGAACGCCGTCCAGGTGAGGACGGGCAGGGTCGGGTCAAGAAAGACCAAGCCGAACAGGGCGAACAGGTCCACGGCGGGCGCGAACAGCGGAAGCAGCACCTGGAACACCGTCAGGTAGGGGAGGCAGCGGCGTCCGAAGCGTCCCGAGCCGCCGCCTTCGATGAGGGAGCGGCGGTGCTTCCACATCGCCTGCATCGTCCCGTAGCACCAGCGGTAGCGCTGCCTCCACAACTGCCTGAGGGACGACGGCGCCTCCGTCCAGGCGATGGCCTTCTCCTCGTAGACCACGCGCGCGCCGGTACGGCATATCGCCATGGTGAGGTCGGTGTCCTCGGCCAGAGTGTCGTCTGGCACGCACCCCACCTCGGCCAGGACCTTCCTCCGGAAGGCGCCGATCGCGCCGGGCACGGTCGGCATGCACTGCAGGACGTCGAACATGCGCCGGTCGAGGTTGAAGCCGATGACGTACTCGATGTGCTGCCAGCGTCCGAGAATGCCGCCCCGGTTCGCGACCTTGGTGTTGCCGCTGACCGCGCCCACCCTCGGGTCCGTGAACGGCGCGACGAGGTGCCGCAGGGTGTCGCGCTGGAAGACGGTGTCGCCGTCCACGAGCACCATGATGTCGGCCCTGGCCACGAACAGGCCGGCGTTGAGCGCGCTCGGCTTGCCGCCGTTCGGCTTGCGGATCAGGTGGACGCCCGGCAGGCCGAGGTCCTCGACGATCTCGGCGGTGCGGTCGGCGGAGCCGTCGTCCACCACGATCACCTCGACGCTGCCCGGATAGTCGGTGTCCAGGAGCGACGCGACGGTCGCGGCGATGCCCGCCTCCTCGTTGTAGGCGGGGACGATCACCGACACGGGCGGGAACGGATCGGGCGGCAGCTCCCCCGGCTCCCCGATGTCCGGCATGGGGGGCGGGCCCGGCCGGCGGACGCGCCGCATGTGGACGTGCGCGAACACCAGCAGCAGGATCAGCCGCAGCACGTAGAGGAGCCCGGCGACGGCGAACAGGGCGCCCATCGTCCCGGTGAGCGCGGACGCGGCGCGCTGCGCGGCGACCATCGTCCAGCCGACGGCCTTCTCGCGGGCGGGCACGCCGACCTCCGCCGCGGGCATGCCGAGCGCCTCGGTGACCGTCGTGAAGCGGTACCCCTGCGGCTGGAGCCGGGCGAGGATCCGCTCGACGGCCGCGACGGTCTCGGCCCGGTCGCCGCCCGAGTCGTGCAGCATCACCACCGCGCCCTCGCCGCGCCGCTCCGCCGCCAGCGCCGTCCGCACGATCGCGTCGGTGCCGGGCCGCGCCCAGTCCTCGGTGTCGCGGTCGGTGAGGACGACGATGTACCCGGCCGCGCCCGCCCGCTCGGCCGCCCGCCACTCCGGCGCCGTCAGGCCGTCCGGGCGGGACGAGTACGGCATCCGCATCAGCCGGGTGTGGACGCCGGCCGCGCCCGCCAGCGCCCGCTGCGTGAGGTCCATCTCCAGCCGCCCGCGCCACGCGGGCGCGGTGGCGAGGTCGGCGTGCGTGTACGTGTGCGAGCCGATCTCGTGGCCCTCGCGAAGGATCCGGCGGGTCAGCGCCGGGTTCTCCGCGACGCGCGCGCCGACCGTGAAGAACGTCGCGCGGGCGTCGTGGCGGCGCAGGACGTCCAGGATCCGCGGCGTCCACTCGGGGTCGGGGCCGTCGTCGAAGGTCAGCGCGATCGTCTTCGGCGGCATGCGGCGGCTGCGCGGCGTGGCGTCCGCGAGGTTCAGCACGGGCCCGCCGGTGAGGGCCTGGGAGGGAGCCGGGGAGGGGTGCGCCGGCTCGTCCCTGGGCGCCTCACCCAGGGCTCCGTTCGCGAAGCCGTCCAGCAGGAGGAGCACGGCGAGCGCCAGTCCGCCGAGCAGGAGCAGGATCCAGTGGCCCCGCGGTTCGCTGCGCCGCACGGTCAGGGGCTCTTCTTCTTGGTGTTGTTGCGTCCCCATGCCGGTGGCTCCGCCGTGGACCTGCCCGGATGGCTCGTGGACGCGGCCCCCGCCGGTGTGGTCGCCGACGCAGACGACGGCCTGGGCGTCGCAGGGGGAGCCGGTGCCGCGACCCGGCTGCTGGGTGTCGCCCTACTGGCGGCGGGCGATTCGGACCTCTCCGTAGGGGTCGGCTTGGCCTGGGGTTGGCTCACCTTCACGCGCGGATGCGGGGACGGGTCGCTCCATGGCGTCAAGGGCACATCGGTTCCCGTCGTCATACCGAGCCCCAGCGCGCCCAGGAACACGATGAGGAGGGAACCGGTGAGCAGGCCCAGCCGCCGCCCCAGGCGCGACCGCCACCCGGACGCGTCGACGAAGACGGGAGCCGCGGCCGTTAACGTTTTCGTCTCGGTGACGGGATCGGCCAAGGGGTCCGTCAGCGGGCGCGGTACCCGGTCCGCGGCTGGTGGGATACCCGTTACGAGAAGTTCGTCCCGGTCCTGCGGGCTGTTGCCGTTCATCGTCGTCCATCACTCTGAGGCGGGGAGAGGACGTCCCGGCGGCGCGGGAGTCATTCGTTCAGCGCGAACCCACGCGTAGGTGTCACACCACCGTGAGATTTTCTGCACAATGGCGCGATGGGCGAGGAGGAACTCGGTCGTGCGCTGCGGGCGGCGCAGGACGGCGACGAGGAGTCCTTCCGCATGCTCTACCGCGACGTCCAGCCCCGGCTGATCCGGTTCGCCGGCGCGATCGTCGGCGCGGACGCCGAGGACGTGACCTCGGAGGCGTGGCTGCAGATCGCCCGCGACCTGCGCTCGTTCCGCGGCGACCTCGACGGCTTCCGCGGCTGGACCGCCACGATCACCCGGCACCGCGCGCTGGACCATCTGCGCCGCAAGTCCCGCCGCCCCGGCTCCGACCTGCCCGCCGAGGAACTGGTCACGATGGCCGCGGACGGTGACACCGAACTCGACGCCCTGAACGGCATCGCCACCGAGGAGGCACTCCGGCTGATCTCCGAACTCCCCCGCGACCAGGCCGAGGCGGTGCTGCTGCGCGTCGTCGTGGGCCTGGACGCCAAGTCCGCCGGCAAGGTGCTCGGCAAGCGCGCGGGCGCCGTCCGCACCGCCGCCTACCGCGGCCTGCGCCGCCTCGCCGACCGGCTGTCGGACGGCGGCGCCGAGCGGTCGCTGGTCCGGGGTGACAAAACCGGCGGTACGGGCGCTGAAGGGGTGTCATGAGCGACCACACCGAGGCCGGACGGCTCGACGAGCGCACCGCCGAGCGCCTGCTCGACGGCGCCGGCGGGCACCCCGCCCTGCACACCCTGCTCGCGGCGGCCGCCGCCCCCGGCCGCGCGGCGGAGATCGCGGGCGAGGACGCCGCCGTCGCCGCCTTCCGGTCCGCGCCGCCCGCGGCCCGGCCCTCCCGGCTGGCCGCGGTGCGCCGCTTCCTGACCGCAAAGGTCATCGCGCTGGTCGGCGGCTGCCTGCTCGTGCTGACGGGCGGCGTCGCCTACGCGACCGGGCACTTCCCCGGCATGGAGCCGGCTCCCGCGCCGTCCCCGACGCAGCAGGAGTCGGAGGGCGGCGGCCACGACAGCACACCGGCGACGCAGTACTCGCCGTCGCCGCTGCCGAGCCAGTCGCCGTCGGTGTCGTCCTCGTCGTCCTCGTCGTCGTCGACCTCCTCGCCGTCCGCGCCCTCGTCGGCGCCGGGCCATGAGCACGGCAAGCCGGCCTCGCCGGGCAAGTCGACCCAGAGCCCGAACGCGCACAGCACCAGCCCGCCGCCGCGCGGCCCCGACAACGCCAACGGCAACGGCGACGGCAAGAAGCCGAGCGCCACGCCCACCAAGAGCAAGGACCGGGGAGCGGACGCTGGCGTCCCCATGGTCGGGGCGCCGGACGGCGCCGGCGACCCGCGCCGGTGACCGTCCCGGCGGTCACAGGCAGCCCTCGAACTGCGGGACCTCCAGGTCCGACAGGTCGAGGCCGGACGTGCCGAACCATTTGGCCATGAACTTCCCCATCGTCCCGTCCTGGTACATCTGGGTGATGGCCCGGTTGAGGGCCTCGCAGCCGTCGGGGTCGCCCATGCGGATCGCGATGCCCGTGCGCCGCTCGCCGAACCTGGCGTTCAGCAGCCGGAACCCGGCGCCCTGCCCGGTCTTCAGCCCGGCCAGGATCGTGTCGTTCGTGGTGATCGCGTCGATCCGGCCGTCCCGCAGCATGGTCATGCAGTCGGCGTAGGACCGCGCCGGGACCGGCACCGCCGGCACCTGCCGCTCCACGGTCACGGCCTCGGCCGCGCCCGACCCGGTGACGGCGCAGATCTTGCGGCCCTGGAGGTCGCGCACGCCGCGCACGTCCCGCTCGCCGTCCCGGACGAGGATGTCCTGGTACGACAGCAGGTACGGCCCGGCGAACGCGAGGCGCTGCTGCCACTCGGGCTCCAGCCAGAACGTCAGGACCATGTCGACGTCGCCCTCGCGGAGCAGGCGCTCGCGGTCGCGCGCCAGCGCGGGGACGAACCGGACCCGCTTCCCGAGCCGCTGAGCGAGGTAGCGGGACACGTCCACGTCCAGGCCCTCGAACGTCCCGTCGGGGCGCCTGAAGCCGATGCCGGGCAGGTCGGGCCGGACGCCCGCCACCAGCGTGCCCTTGCCGAGGATGGACGCCGCTTCGCCGCCGCCGCAGCCGCTGAGCGCGGCGCACGCCGTCACCGCCGCCGTCCCGGCCGCGATCAGTCGCCGCATACTCCGGACCCCCGACTCGTCAGCGCGGTGCCCGCCCCGGCGGAGCGCCGGGGCGCACTGCGATACAAAGTCGCAGCCGAGCGGGGACGGCTCCAGCCCGTGACCGGATCCGGCCCATCGCACTACGGTGCGTCGCGCTCCGGGGGGTCGGTGATGAGGGCGGCGAGGGCCGCGGCGAACCGCTCGGGGGCGACGTCCGCCGGCGGGCGGCCGAAGAAGCCGCGGGACAGCTCGTAGCCGGTCAGCGCCGACACCACGACCGCGAGCAGGGCGTGCGGGTCGTCGTGGCCGTCGCCGTCCGGCATGTCGCGGGTCAGGTGCTCGGCCTCCTCGGCGATGCCCTGGTCCACCAGGACGCTGCGGATCCGCCGCGTCACCTCGGGGAACCGGCCGTGCTCCCGCGCCAGCAGGTTGATCAGCGGCCGGACCCGGGCCAGGTAGTCGAGCTGCTGGACGAGCCGCCGGGCCAGCGCCGCGCGCGGATCGTCGTCGACGGGGCCGCGCTCGAACTCCTCGCGGTGCCGCCGGGCCCGGTCCAGTTCCCGCTCCAGGACCGCGCGGAACACCTCCTCCTTCGAGCGGAAATGCCGGTAGAAGCTGCCGCTGCCGGGGGACAGCCCGGCGAGTTCCTCGATGTCGGTGACCGTGGTGCCGCCGAACCCGTGCTGCTGGATCAGCTCCAGGGCGGCGTCGAGGACGCGGTCGCGCGTGGTGGAGGGCACGTCTGCAAGATAGTTCTTGCGCATGCAAGAAGGTTCTTGCACACTGCTGGATCAAGAGCTCTCGGAAAGGCCCCCGCCATGGCAGCGATGCGCGCTTCGTCCGCCCGTTCCCTCCGAACCGTCCTGGCCGCCGCGCTGGTCGCCGCCGCAGGTGCTGTGGCCGTCTCTGCGACTCCCGCGCAGGCGGACGTCGTCGTTTCCCCGCAGCAGCGGAATTGGGTGCTGCGGGACGCCGCAGGACGTGAGGTCACGCTGCGCGGCTTTAATGTCTCGGGCAGTACGAAGCTCTACGAGAACGGTCTACTGCCGTTCCGCAGCACGGCCGACGCCGTGAAGTCGGCGCAGGCGATGCGCGACCTGACCGGCGCCAATGCCGTCCGCTTCCTGATCAGCTGGGAGGGCGTCCAGCCTGCCCCCGACCGGATCGACAACGCCTATCTCGACCGGGCCATCGCGCAGATCAGGGCGTTCACCGACCGGGGAATCCGCGTCCTGCTGGACTACCACCAGGATCTGTACTCGTCACACCTGTTCAACTCCGGCAGCTGGTACACCGGGGACGGCGCTCCGAAATGGGTGATCGACGCGGGCGGCTACCCGAAGGAGTCGTGCGGGATCTGCATCATGTGGGGCCAGAACATGCAGACGAACACCGCCGTGCGCAAGGCCGCCTACGACTTCTGGCGCAACCGCGTGCTCACCACACCGGCCGGTCAGATCGGCGTCCAGGACGCCTACATCGCGCAGGCCAAGGCGACCATGGCGTACCTCAAGCAGAAACTCCCCCAGTCGGCGTTCGACAACATCCTCGGCCTCGACGCGTTCAACGAGCCGTTCGACGGCGGCCTCGACGGCAAGAACGGCACCGACTGGGAGAAGAACTTCCTGATGCCGTTCTACCAGCGCGTCCGCACCGCCATGGACGAGGCCGGCTGGACGGCCAAACCGGCGTTCGCCGAGCCGCTCGTCTTCTGGAACACCGGGTTCTTCGAGCAGGGCGGAATGACGACCGTCGGGCAGCTCGGCACCCGGTTTGTGTTCAACAGCCATTACTACGACGGGGCGCGCATGACGCTCGACCCGACCGCCGCGTCCGACGGGACGTACGACGCCGCGATGAACGAGATCCGGCAGCGCGCCGCCGACCTCGGCACCGCGCCGCTGGTCTCGGAATTCGGCAACAAGATGTCGGACGGCCGCACCCCGTGGATGATCCGCGCCATGTACCAGGCGATGGACTACGGCGTTCCCGGCAAGAACTGGTGGAGCGCGCCCGCGTCCGGCGGGCAGGTGCTGTCGTCCATGCAGTGGCACTGGGACATCTACAGCGGCCGGCACCACGAGCTGATGAACGGCAATCCCGACAAGGTGCAGACCGAGGGCGACGGCTGGAACGACGAGGACCATTCCGTGGTGGCCACCGACGACGCGGGAACCGTCGCGCTCCGGCTGGACCGGCGCGTCCTCGACCGGCTCTACCCGTCCGCCGTCAACGGCGACACCCTGGCATTCGCCTTCGAGGACCTGGCCCGCTCCGGCTACGGCGGCACCGGGCAGGAGAAGGCGTGGCTGACCGCGCCGTCGTCCCTTACCGCCCTTCTCCAAGGGCGCCAGTACGGCATTCTCGTCTGGCGTTCAGCGGGTACGAGCGCACCGACCGAACTGCACCTGCCGAACTCCTTCGCCCCGTCCGGCACGGCCATTGTGAGCGACCTGGCGACGCTCAACGGCGTCCCGGCGTCCGGCCCGATCGCGGCCGTCGCCGAGACCGGTTCCGCGACGGCGAAGAAACTGCGGATCACCGCTCAGGACAATGCCGTCCACTTCGCACTCGTGGTCAACACCGCGACCGGCACCCCGCCCACCGAAGCGCAGCTCGGCGCCGCCCGCACGGCACTCTCCACCTGGCTGACCGAGGAATTCCCCGCCGCCGCTAACTGAGGTGGCGAAGCGTTCCGGTGTCGGCGACCGACCGGTAGTAGCACGTCGGACGGGCCTCGCCGGACGCGTCCTTGGTGTGGCAGGCCCCGCCCGTCGTGCGGTTGACCAGGTACAGCAGGGAGTTCTGCTCGCAGTTGACGCGGACGTCGACCAGGCTCAGGACGTCCCCCGAGGTCGCGCCCTTGCGCCACAGCTCGTTGCGGGACGTCGACCACAGCACGGCGATCCGCTCGTCCAGCGTGGCCTTGAGCGCCTGGTCGTTCGCGTAGCCGATGAACAGGACGTCGCCGCTCGCCGCGTCCTGCAGGACGACGGGCACGACCCGCGCCCCGGTCGCCGCGACGCCGGCGAGCTTGTCGAAGTCCAGGGTCAGCCGGGTGCCTTCTTCGAGTTCGTTCACCCCGCCATCCTGCCCGCCGAACCCGCCGCCGGCGCCCCATGACACTCAGACGACCCCGGCGGCGAGTGCCACGAGGGACCGGACGAGCGGGCTGGGCCGCGCCACCACCGGGCGGCTCGGCGAGGGCGTCGGCTGCTTCTGCGCCGAGCATCCCGCCTAGTCTCCGGCGCGCCGCGTGAGAATGGTCGCGGTCGCCTCGTCCGCGGGCAGGAACGCTTCGAGGCGCAGTTCCGACAGCGTGACGTCGACGGCGGTCGCGAACGACGTCAGCGTGGTGATGAGGCGCAGTTCGCCCTCCGGTACCCGCAATAGCAGCGGCACGGCGAAACCCAGGTGGCCGGCGGGCGACTCCAGGTCGGGCAGGTAGCCGTCCAGTTCCTCGATGAGCGCCGCGAGCCCCGGAGCGGGCGCGCGCCGGGCCTGGTCGCGCAGGCTGCCGGTGATGTGGCGGCCCCATTCGGCCAGGTTCCCGACCCTGCGGGCCATCCCGTCCGGATGCAGGGCGAGGCGGAGCACGTTGACCGGCGGTTCCAGCAGTGCGGGAGCGGCGCCCTCGGACAGCACGGCGAAGGCGGGGTTGGCGGCGACGAGTTCCCCGTACGGCCGGACGACCACCGCCGGGTACGGCATGTGCCCGTCCAGGATGCGCTCCAGTGCCTCGTGTACCGGCCCGAGTTCAGGGGCGTCCAGCCTCGACTCCGGGTAGATCGGCGCGTAACCGGCGGACAGCAGCAGTTCGTTGCGCTCCCGCAGCGGCAGTTCCAGGGATTCGGCGAGCCGCACCACCATGGCGCGTCCGGGCCGCGAGCGCCCCTGTTCGAGGAAGCTCAGATGGCGCTGGGTCGTGTCGGTCCGGATCGCGAGGTCGAGCTGGCTGAAACGGCGGCGTTCCCGCCATCGCCGCAGCTCACGGGCGAACTGGTCGGATTCCGTCGGCACCGTCATGCCCCCATTCAAACGGGGCGCCCCGCCGTTCCGCGATTCCCTGCGGGGAATCGCCGCCCCGCAGGCCGGGCCCGCACACTGCTCGCCATGAGCGACACCTTCGACGCGAAACGACTGACCGACCGGTACATCGCCCAGTGGAACGAACCCGACCCGGCGGAGCGGAGCGCCCTCATCAGGGAGCTGTGGGCGCCGGACGCGCTGCACGTGCTCGTCAACCCGCCGGAGGCGATCCGGGACGCCGCCGCGGGGCTCGCCGTCCCGGCGCCGCCGCTGGACGTCCGCGGCCATGACGCCTTGGACGCACGTGTCACCAGGGCTTACGAGATGTTCGTCGCGCCTGGCGAGCACGTGTTCGCGGCGGCCGCAGACCCGGTCGTCCTGGCGGCGAACGTGGTCGCCGTCCGGTGGTCGATGGTGACGGCCGGCGCGCACGAGACGGTCGGCGGCGGCCTGGACGTCCTCTTCCTGGATCCCGGTGGCCGCATCCGGACCGATCACCAGTTCGTCGGCTGATTCCGCTACGCGGCCAGGATGGACTGGACGGTCGCGATCACGACCCGGGCGGTCTCCTCGGGCTTCAACCGGTCGGCGCGGTTCTCCTCGGCGGCGCCGTGCAGAACGTAGTGCACGACGTTGACCAGCCAGTCGATCGGCATGTCGGTGCGGAAGGCGCCCTCGTCCTGGCCTCGGCGGATGAGCTCCTCGACGCGCTTCGCGGACCCGGCGTGCATCTCCCGGACGCGTCCGGCGGGAAGGACGCCCTGGGCCGCGGCCAGCAGGGCGGTCGACTCGGCCACGAGCGCCCAGCTCGATTCGAGCAGCCGGCTCAGGACGTCCCGCGCGGGCCCGTCGAGATCGACGTCCGACAGCACCTCCTCGCCGTCGCGGAGCGCGTCGGCGAGGGCGGCCTCGACGAGTTCCCGCCGGTTGCGGAAGTGGCCGTAGAGCGTCATCCGCCCGACGCCGGCGGCCTTGGCGATGTCGTCGATGCTCGCGTTCGGATCGACGCGCAGGCACTCGCGGGCCGCGGACACGATGCGGGCGATGCTGCGCTCGGCGTCCGCGCGCCGGCGGCGGCCGGTAGGGGCGGTGGGCATGCCCGCATCTTAACTCGTACTGCCTCATACGTGTTACTCTCCAAGAACTCGTATGGGGAAGTACGAGTTAAGGAGACATGATGCAACAACAGCAGACATCCGCGCACCCGCTGCGCTGGCGCATCCTGGGCTTCCTGGGCGTGGCCCAGCTGATGCTGATCCTCGACGTCACCGTCGTGGCCATCGCGCTGCCGCACATGGAGACCGACCTGGGTCTCAGCCGCCAGGCCGTGACCTGGACGGTCAGCGCCTACACCCTGACCTTCGGCGGGCTGATGCTGCTCGGCGGCCGCACCGCCGACCTGATCGGCGCCAAGCGCGTCGTCCTCGCCGGACTGCTGATCTTCACCGCCGCGTCCCTCGCGACCGGCCTCGCCGGATCGGCCGAGGTCCTGCTCGGCGGCCGCATCGCCCAGGGACTCGGGGCCGCGCTGCTCTCTCCCGCCGCCCTCTCCCTCGTGGTCAGCCTGTTCGACGGCGACGAGCGGAACCGGGCGCTCGGCATCTGGTCGGCGCTCGGCGGTGGCGGCGCCGCGCTGGGCGTCCTGCTCGGCGGGGCGCTGACCGCCGGCCCCGGCTGGCCGTGGGTCTTCCACGTCAACGTCCCCATCGGCGTGGTGATCATCGCGGCGCTCGCCCGGATGCTGCCGCACCAGCAGGTCACCGCGCCCCGTCCCCGGCTGGACGTGCTGGGCGCGCTCCTGGTCACGGCCTCGTCCGGCGCGCTGATCTACGCGTTCATCCGCGCCGGCGACGACGGCTGGCTCACCGCCGCGACCGGCGTCCTGATCCTGCTCGCCGCGCTCGGCTACCTGGCGTTCGTCGTCCGGCAGCGGACCGCCCGCTCGCCCATGATGGACCTCTCCCTGCTGGTCAGGCGGCCTGTGGCGACCGGCACCTTCCTGATCCTGATGGCGACCGCCCTGATGATCGCGGTGTTCTTCCTCGGCACGTTCTACTTCCAGCACGCGGAGGACTACGGCGCCCTGCGCACCGGCCTGCTGTTCCTGCCGGTGGCCGTCGCGACGATGATCGGCGCCAACGTCACCGGCCGGACGATCGCCACGATCGGCGCCCGCCGGCTGGCCGTGGTCGGCCTGCTCACGGCCGCGCTGGGCATGGCGCTGCCCGTCCTGTCGCTGCACCCGGTGTCCGTCGTGATCGGCACGGCGGTGGCGGGCGCCGGCACGGGCGCGATGTTCGTCGTCGCGTCGGCGACCGCGCTGGGGCAGGTGGCGCCGCACGAATCCGGCATCGCGTCCGGCATCGTCAGCACGTTCCACGAGTTCGGCGCGTCCATCGGGGCCGCGGTCATCTCCAGCGTCGCCGCCGCGAGCCTCACCGGCGACACCCTCGACGGCTTCACCGACGGCTTCGTCCTGGCCGCGGTGGCCGCCGCCGTGGGAGCCCTCGCGGCCGCCGCCCTCACCCCGCCGCGCGACCGCGCGCCGCAGAGCACTTGACCCTGACCCGCGGGTCAAGGGTTAGCGTCTCGGCGCCGTTTCCGGGCACCGTGCCCGGACGCCCGAGGAGCGTCCGATGTCGTCCACCACATCCCGCATAGTGCGGCTCACCGCCCTGCCGGACGGACTGCCGCAGCCGGAGCACTTCACCGTCGAACAGGCACCCATGCCGGTGCCGGACGACGGTGAAGTGCTCGTCCGGAACCGCTTCTTCCAGGTCTTCCCCTCCTTGCGGACCCTGATCGGCGGCGGGGTGGAAGGCACCCCGTTCCCGGCGCTGCGTCCCGGCGACGCGCTGTTCGGAGCGGCGATCGGCGAGGTCGTCTCGGCGCCGCCCGGCTCCACCTCCTGGAGGGCGACGGCCCCACGTGCGCGGCGCAGAGCAACGGAACCGCCCGCCGTCGCCTCGCGGCCCTCGACGCCGAGATCGCCCGCCTCACCCTCCTCCGCGACACCCTCGCCGCCGAACTCGACGTCTAACCGGACAGCCTGAGAACCCCGAACGCACGGTCGAGCAGTGCGGCGCGGTCGGCCGTGCCCCCACTGCGGAGCCATTCCCGGTCGGCCGCGTCCAGGGCGGCGGCGGCCGCTCCCGTGAGGAGGTCGGCGGTGAAGGCGTCCACCCCGCCGCCGGGCCGCTCCCGCAGCGCGGCGCTGATCAGCTCGCGCATCCGGTCCCGCTCGGCGTGCAGCCGCGCCCGGAGCGCGGGCGCCTCCTCGATCAGCCGGAGCGTCCGCAGGTCGGGTTGCGCCGCGTGGATCGCGTCCTGCCACTCGCGCAGCACCGCGCATAGGCACGCCCATGCCGCCTCATCGCCGGGACGTCCGCGAATCGCCTCGGCGACACGTTCGGCGACGTCCCCCGCCTCGCCGAAGACCACGTCCTCCTTGGACGGGAAGTACCGGAAGAAGCTGCGCCGCGACATGCCCGCCGCCGCGGCGATGTCCTCCACCGTCGTGCCCTCGTAGCCGCGTTCCAGGAACAACTCGACCGCCAGGGCCGACAGCTCCGCCCGTACCGCCCGCCGCGTCCGCTCCCGCAGCCCCGCCCGCTCTCCACCGCTCACGCATGGAGGATACTTCTGGCACCTGCTAGCGTTTGTGTCACTCAGTGCCAAACATGACAGGAGACGTCATGGAACCGATGAGCGGTAAGACCGTCCTGGTGACCGGCAGTACGGGCGGGATCGGCAAGGAGACCGCGCGGGAACTCGCCCGGCTCGGCGCCCGCGTCATCCTCGTCGGACGCGACGCCGGACGAGCCGAGGCCGCCGCCGCCGAGATCGGCGCGACCGCCTGCACCGGCGACCTCACCAGCCTCGACGGCGTCCGCCGCCTGGCCGACCAGATCGCGGACCGGCACCCCCGCCTGCACGTCCTCGTGAACAACGCCGGCGGCATGAGCCCGTCCCGCACCCTCACAGCGGACGGCGTGGAGCGGACCTTCGCCCTCAACGTCCTGGCTCCCTACGCGTTGACCTGCCGACTACTGCCGCAATTGCGCGCCGCAGAAGGCGCCCGCGTCGTCAACCTGACCGGCGGAATCCCCGGCAAGCCCCTGGACATCGCCAATCTCCAAGGCGAAAAGAAGTACCTGGGCTGGACGTTCTCGCAGTACAACCACGCCAAGACCGCCCTGATGGCCGTCAGCCGCAGGATGGCCGACTGCTTGGCCCCGGACGACATCACCGTCAACGTCGCCTACCCCGGCCACGCCTACACGCCGGGCAACAAGGCCACATCAATCAGCGCGTTCCCGTACGCCTACCGGCCCGTGGCCCCGCTCATCCATTTCTTCGGCCCTCGCCTGCTGAACGACCTGGCGAAGGCGGCACGCTCAAGCGTCCACCTGGCCGCCAGCCCCGACCTGGACGGCGTCACCGACACCTACACCAACGCCCAACTCAAACGCGTCCCCTGGCCGGCCGGAGCCCGCGACGAAGAAGCCGCCATAGCCGTCCAGCACCTCTGCGAACAACTCTCGGGCCTCACCCTCCAAAGCCCGCGCACACTGTGATCATGACCGTCCTGCAAACAGAGCGCCTGACCCTCCGCCCCCTCACAGGCGACGATTTCGACGACTACGCCGCAATGATGGCCGACCCCCAAGTGGCTGACGGCCTAGCCGACCCGATCGGCCGCACACCCGCCGACGCCTGGCGCAGCCTGGCCCTGTTCATAGGCCACCGCGAAATCCGCGGCTACTCCCATTGGGCCATGATCGAACGGGCAACGGGCCATTTCGTAGGACGCGCCGGCCCCTGGCAACCCCACGGCTTCCCGGGCCTCGGCGTCGGCTGGTGCCTGGCCCACCCGCACTGGGGCAAGGGCTACGCCACCGAAGCCGCCCGCGCCGCCATCACCTACTGCTTCACCACCCTGAAGGCCCCCGAGGTCATCTCGGTGATCCGTCCGGGAAACACCCGCTCCATCTCAGTCGCCGAACGCATCGGCCACAACCTCCTCCACGAAACCGCCTACAACAACGCCCCCGCCCTCATCTACGGCCAACAAAACCCCGCCTCCTAGCAAGCCCGCGGATTCTTGATCAAGAAATGGCTGGCCGACTTCGGCCTTTCTTCGTCCGGATTTCCACGACGCAAGATCCGCTCGGCCTGCTTGAGTGGGGCGGTTGGGACGTGGCGGACCTGAGGAGTTCACGGCATGACGACAGATGCCCCCGGCGAACTGGTTCCGGAAGCGACCGGACGCGGGCAGCGAGTCCTCGACCTCCTGGACAAGGCGATCGACATCCAGACCCCCCTGGTTCGCAAGAACATCGCCCGGGCCCGCCAGCGCAACCCGGAGGCGTCACCGGCACAGGTGATCCGCACGCTGGAGAAGATGTACGTCAGCGCCGTGACCGGGACGGGCGCCGCGGTCGGCGGAACCGCGGCCGCGCCCGGCGTCGGCACGGGAGTCGCGCTGGCGCTGTCGGCGGGCGAGACGTTCTCGACCCTCGAGCTGAGCGCCCTCTTCGCGCTCTCGGTCGCCGAAGTCCACGGAGTCCCCATCGACGAGATCGAGCGCCGCCGGACGATCGTGATGGGCATCATGCTCGGCGGGGGCGGCTCCGCCACCATCTCCAAGGTCGCCGAGCGCACTGGCCAGCACTGGGGCCGCCAGGTCGTCGCCAAGGTGCCGGTCGAGACGCTGCGCCAGATCAACAAGATCCTGGGGAAGAACTTCATCACGAAGTACGGGACCAAGCAGGGGATCATCGTCCTCGGCCGGGTGGCGCCCTTCGGCATCGGCGCCGTGATCGGCGGCGGCGCCAACGCCGCCATGGCCTCCCTGACCGTCCGAGCCGGCCGCCGCGCCTTCGGCCCGCCCCCACCGACCTGGCCCTGACCCCCGGCGCACGATCGGCCGCCCTTCGCCCCAGCCCAGGTCAAGCTGGTTCTCTACGCGGCCTTCAAACGGCATGAGTGCGATGTGATCGAAGGAGCATGGTCGTCGCCATCAAGGCCGCTGCGGTCCCGCCGAGCAGCATGACCGTCGAGAGGGCCGTGCGGTCTACGACGATGCCGCCGACCAGTGCGCCGGTTGAGAGAGTCGCCTGGAACGACGACGT
Organism: Actinomadura sp. NPDC049382; assembly: GCF_040677125.1. Lineage (NCBI taxonomy): Bacteria > Bacillati > Actinomycetota > Actinomycetes > Streptosporangiales > Thermomonosporaceae > Actinomadura > Actinomadura sp. NPDC049382. Next base: position 31,172 of record NZ_JBFARO010000023.1, on the reverse strand, counting down.
GAACAGCACGGATGCGGCCTCCGGCGCGTGCGGGGCGGACTTGATGAACCACGTCTGCGAGCAGACCGGAACGGCGCCGTAGCCGATGCCCCACACGATCAGCAGCGCGACGGCGCCCGCCTCCCATCGGCCGAGAAGAGGAAAGGTCAGCGTGGCGACCGCGATGAGACCCCCGGCGACGCCGAACGCGGCGTACGGGTGACGAGCGACCGCCGCGCCACCGAGGAAATTGCCGAGGATTCCGGCGAGACCGTAGATCAGCAGGAACACCGTGAGCAGTTCTGACGGCACATGCGTGACCCGCTCAAGGGTGGGCGTCACATACGTGTAGGCGGCGAAATGCGCCAGGACGACGAGAAAGGTCGCCAGCAGCGCGAACCGGGTGCCGCCGTTCCGGATCATGCCGCGCAGGACGTCCAGCCGCGTGGCCCGTTCGGCGGGCAGCGGCGGTACCAGCACGGCGAGCGCGATGAGCACCGCCGTGGACAGCACGCCCATCACCGCGAAACTGGCCCGCCACCCGGCCAGGTCGCCGATCAGCGTCCCCAGTGGCACACCGAGCACCGACCCCAGCGGGACGGCCGAGAAGATCACCGCGGTGGCCCGGCGCGTCGAGCCGGCGGGCACCAGCCGGTCCGCCAGGCCCGCCCCGATCGACCAGAAGCCGCCGATGACGACTCCGACCAGGACGCGCGACACGAGCATCGCCCCGTAGCCCGGCGCGGCGGCCGCGAGGAAGTTCGCCGCCGCCAGCAGGACCATGCAGGCGCACAGCATCGACCGCCGGTCGATCCGCGCCGTGGCGATGGTGACCGTGGGAGCCGCGACCGCCGCCAGGTATCCCGGCATGGTCATCATCAACCCGGCCGTCCCGTCGGAGACGGTGAAGCCGGAGCCGATGGACGTCAGCAGTCCGATCGGGAGGATCTCGGTGGTGACGATCGAGAAGATCCCCATCGTCACCGAAAGCACCGCCGCCCAGCCTGCCGTCGACGAGCGGGGCGACGTGGCGGCACCTGGTAGGGACATCGATTCCGTCCTGTGGGGGAGAAACGCCAGTGAAAGCGCATCCCACCCAACAGCCGTCATCAGCGAAGCTCTCGCGAGTTTCCGCCGTCACCCTGCCCACCGCAGGTTGACGTCGCATTCCCGCGAAAAGCCCGCCCATTACCGCACGGTCCCGGCCGCCGTCCCCCTCTGAACGGGGCGGCATCGGACCAGCTGATCATCATGAGGACCGGCCGGCGCCGCGCAGGCTCGCCTTCGCCTTCACTCTCGTGGGCGATCGCTGACCCGCCTTCAAGGGACGGCCTCTCGTTGGTCGGGGCTTCAGAACGCGGGCTTCCGGAAGCCCTGGTCGCTTCGGTGTCCCGTCAGTTCCCGCAGCAGTAATCCGTTTGGTGTGGCACCAGGCCCTCTGCCAGCATGAAGCCCATGCGCCACCCTCTTGACACGTTGGACTGGCCGTTTTCCACCGACCGACTGCTGTTGCGCCGTGCTACCCCCGACGACCTGGACGCGACCTGGGTCTTCCGGCAACTGCCGGAGGTCCACGAATGGGTCGGGGCCGCCACGACAACGTACGACGACTACCGCGAGCGTTTTCTCCGCGAGGACCGGCTCGCAGACCTGCTCATCGTCGAAGCGGACGGCCGGGTGATCGGCGATCTGATGCTGATGGTCCAGGACGCTTGGGCCCAGGAGGAGGTCGCTGACCAGGCGAAAGGCGTCCAAGGAGAGCTCGGGTGGACGTTGGATCCGGCCTACGGCGGCAAGGGCTACGCCACCGAAGCGGTACGCGCCCTCATCGACATCTCCTTCGGCCGTCTTGGCCTGCGCCGCCTGCACGCGGACTGCTTCTACGACAACGAACCTTCGTGGCGGCTGATGGAGCGGGTTGGGATGCGCCGCGAACAGCACACGGTGAGAGACTCTCTCCACCGCACCAAGGGATGGCTCGACGGCCTCACATACGCGCTCCTGGCCGAGGAATGGCCCACTTCCAAGTGATGGACCGCCCGCCGGACGACGCCGGTGGCGTAGGTCAGGTTCTGGCGCGGCAACGGCGCCACCGGGTCAGTCGAGTCCCGAACAACCACCACGCTGTCTCGCCCTAAGGGCAGGGGGCGCGCACTCCACGCACGTCTCACGGCACGCCGCTCCGGGCGCGAATGGCTGATAGCGGCCACGCCGAATCCTGCCGACTCGGGGCAGAAGATTCCATTATGCTCGCCACATGCAGCTTGTGGCGGTTGGCGAAGCTACCCCGGCGGTCTTCGCGATCGGCCCTCAGTCCATCGGCGTATTCGCTGTCGGGCAGGAAGCCACCGGGATCATCGCTTTCGGACAGATCGCCAACGGGATGATCGCTGTCGGCCAGCTGGCGCGGGGCATCGTCGCCATCGGCCAGCTCGCCACCGGGGTCTTCGCGGTCGGCCAGGCGGCCTTCGGCGTCTTCGCCGCGGGGATGGCCGCCATCGGAGTGGTCTATCAGGCCGGGTTCGGTTTCGGCGCCACCAGCGCAATCTCGCCGAAGCTCGGATTCTGGGGCAAGCTCCACGTCAAGCGGATGTTCAACCAGCACGCCCTCGGTCCGATTATCGAGACCGGCGGCCTGCCCGGCTGGCGGGTCGTGCTCGCGACGGTCGGCACCCTGATCCTCGCCGCGGCCTGGTGGAAGATCAGCGGCGAGCCGCTCCGTACGACGATCCAGGATCTGTGATCAGAGGAAGATCAGCAGGCAGAGCATGACGACCAGGACCAGCCCGCCGAGGATGTTCAACCAGATCGGAATCCAGCCGAACAAGTCCTCACCGCCCGGCGACAACGCCGAACGCGTCTCGGCCCTGCCGCTCTTGTCCCGGAACGTCATCAGCCCGCCTCCGCCAGCCCGCCGGGCAGCAGTGAGAGCCCGGTTCTGCGCGCCTTCTCCACGCTGCGGCGCAGCGCTTCCTCGACCTGCTTCGCGTCGTCGGTGAGCCCGTCAATCTCCGCGATGGCCAGCTCGTCCCGGACGGTCCGCGCGAGCAGTTCACCATAGGCGTCGCTGTTGTCGGCCAAACGCTGCAGGGTCTTCCACTGCAGGAGTGCCAGATCGGCGGCCTTCACTTGCTCGGCGTACCGCTCGATCGCCTCGATCCGCTCCGTCACCGAGGCCGTGGCCAGCTTCAGCGCTTGGGCCTGCGGGCCCATGACCTGCGCGAGCTCGGCATTTCGGCCGGCCTGGCGGGCTGTCCGCTGCTCCTCCGACAAGCGGCTGATCTCCAGCAAGATCTGGGCGACCTCCCACTCCTGCTCTGGCAACATCACGAAGTTCCGCAGATCGTCCAGCAGGCCCTCTTTGGTGACCTCCGCGGCCAGCACCACCTGGATCGCCTGCTGGACCCGCCCGAGCAGAGCAGCCGTGGCGGTATCGAGGTCGCCCGGCAGCACATAGGAGCCGTGCAGCCGCCGCGCGAGGGCGCCGGCGCGGCCCTGCCCGCACCGGGCCAGCAGCACACCGAACGCGACGACGACCGCTCCCGACAGCACGAAGACGCCGCCGGGCGCGAGGACCAGCACCGCACCCGCCGCGACCTGCCCGATCGCTCCGGCGATCACCGCCCAGAACACCGGCCGCCTGAGCCAGCACTGCCAGAGCCAGAATACCGGCCGCCTGAGCCAGAACCGCCTGGGCCAGGTGGCCGTCCGCTGGCGCCAGTACAACGGGGCGACAACGAGGGGCAGAACAGCCCACAATGGGGCATTCCAAAGGCTGAAGAGGACGTCCCGGGGGGTCCGTCCGCCGAATGGTCCCACCGGCTGCACTCCGGCAGCGGGGTGCAGCAACTCCGGCCGCGTCTGCAGCAGGATGAGATCCTCCGCAGCGATAAGCGGGTCGAACGAGGGCTTGACGGTCACGGGCTCATCTTAAGCACTTACGTTCTCAGAAACGAAGAAAAGCCGCTGCCGGACGGACACTGTTACCCGTTGCGCTTGAGATGACTGAGCAGCGCTCCCCACGCCTCCAGGCTCAAGCCGAGACGCGGCCCATCCGGGGGCCGTCGAGTCGCAAACGCCGATCACGACGTGACGCCCGGACGCGGGCGCTCCTTGAGCTGCACGAGCAATGCCCTCCATCCCGTCCGGCCGAGGACGAGACGCGGGCCGTCCGGATCGGTCGAGTCACGAACACCCACCGCACTGTCTCGCCCCAAGGACAGCGGCGCGCACTCCACGCATGTCTCGGGGTAGCTGCCACTGTGACTGCTCTTCCGCCAGTGGGTCACCTGCTGGTCCTCTCAGCCGTGCCTGGTCGCAGGTCCCGGACGGCCTGTTCAATCCGTTCGCGAGTCTCAGTCGGGGGGAGAGCAACCCTGCTCAGTTCCGCTTGAATCGCTCGGTACGCCGAGACACCTTCATCCTCATCGAGGAAGATCCGTCGCAGGAAGCCGTCCACGACCACGATCGGGAAGTTCCCTGCTTCAACGTGCAGGATGGTGAAGGATCCGTCAACACCGGGGTTGCTGGTGGCGGCGAACGGGAGAATTCGGACATCGATGTTCGGCCACTCGGTGAGTTCGAGCAGGTACCGGAGCTGCGCAAGCATCACCTCTCTGCCGCCCATCCATTGGCAGACCGACGCCTCACCGATCACGGCATTGATCGCCAGCGGATCGGGTCGCGTCAGCGCCTCCTTGCGGGCCATGCGGTACGCCACGAGTTGGTCGATGTTGCCAGAGCTGGCGCTGGGAACGGACGTCATGACGGCGCGCGCGTACTCCGGAGTCTGGAGGAGCCCGGGGATGAGGTCAGCGTGGTAGGTGAACAGTTCTGACGAGTCCTGTTCGAGCATCACGTACTCGCCGTAGTTCGGGCCCTTGCCCGGGAGCTTGTGCCGCCGGATCCAGTCGCGGGAGGGGCCGCCGGTGGCGAGGCCGATCAGCGCGGTTCTGAGGTTGTCGTCCTCCTGGATGCCGTACATCATCAGGATGTAGTTGATCTCGTGGACGCGTGCCACGATCTGGGCGTTCTCCATCCGGCTGAGGGCGGACTTGGAGATCTTGAGGTAGGCCGCGGCACCGTCGAGGGTGAGGCCGCGGTCTTCGCGGATCTTGCGCAGTTGGACGCCGAGTCGCCTGCGGCGAACGGTCGGGGGTCGTGTCGCCATGACACCGATTGTCACGGACTCGACACAGACTGTCACGCGATTTCCAACAAGCGGGAAATCCCGCTTTACGCCTCTCCCACCGGACCGTCCTCCCTCTCTCAAGAAGACGGTTGTGGGCTCTCACCTGGGCATTCATGCTTGCGGGCGTCGATTACCGGAGGGAGTGAGGCAATGACGCCTTGTGAGGCGGAGTCCGGGGACCTGCGGTTGCTCGGGACGATCACGATGCCCGGCGAGCCGAGGTCCGCGCGGGTCGCGCGGGCCTTCGTGAGCGGGGTCGCGACCCATGTGGACGGCGAGGCGCTGGCCGACGTCGTCCTCTGCGTGGACGAGCTGGTCGCCAACGCGTGCGAGCACACCGCGTCCGGCACGGGCGGGCAGGTCACCGTCGTGGTGAGCGCCCGCGAGGACGTGCTGCGCGTGACCGTCCTCGACCAGGGCGGCGCCCAGAAGCAGCCGCAGGTCCGCACCGACCCGTACGCGGAGGACGGCCGTGGGCTGTTCCTCGTCGATGCGCTCTCCAAGAGTTGGGGGTCGCATCCGTCGTTGAACGGCACGGCCGTGTGGGCGGAGTTCCGCGCGGTGCCGGCCGAGGACGTCAGCGATGGGTGATGTGGGCGAGGACGTTCTCCCGTCCCCAGGCCCCAAGCGGGGCCAGGGCCTCGTTGAGCGAGACGCCGCGCGGTGTCAGCGAGTACTCGACGCGGGGCGGCACCTCGTCGAACACCTCGCGATGGACGATCCCGTCCTGCTCCATCTCGCGCAGCTGAGCGGCGAGCACCTTCTCGGTCACGCCGGGCAGCTCCCTGCGCAGCTCGCCGAAGCGATAGGGCCGCTCGTTCAGCGCCCAGAGGATCAGCCCCTTCCACTTGCCGCTGATCACGTCCATCGCCGCGTCGATCCCGCAGATGTAAGACCCCGGCCGCTGTGCCGTCCGCATCGTTCCGTCCCCTGACCTCGTCGCTGAAGTCAGGGTAACCACGCACTTCGAAGTGCGTACTTGATCAACTGCGCGGACGGGGCCGAGCCTGGACGGCATGGGACATGACTCTAAGCAGATCAGCGTGCTCGGCCTCGGCGCGATGGGCGCCGCGATCGCTCGCGCGTGGCTGGCCGCCGGATACGAGACGACCGTGTGGAACCGGACGGCGAGCCGCGCCGAGCCGCTCGTCGCCGAGGGCGCGAAGGCGGCGGCGACGGCCGCCGAAGCCGTCGCCGCGAGCGGCCTCGTGATCGTCTGCCTGCTGGACGACGCGTCGGTCGGCGAAGCCCTCGCGGACGCCGACCTCACGGGCAAGGACCTGGTCAACATCACCACCGGGACGCCCGGTGACGCCCGCCAGCGCGCGGGATGGGCGGCCGAACGCGGGGCCCGGTACCTGGACGGCGGCATCATGGCCGTGCCGCCGATGATCGGCGTCCCCGAGTCGGGCGCCTACGTCTTCTACAGCGGGTCGCCTGAGTTGTTCGCCGAGCACCGCGACGCGCTGGGCGTCCCGGCGGCCGCCAAGTACGTCGGGGAGGACGCCGGTTCGGCCGCACTGCACGACGTGGCGCTGCTGAGCGCGATGACCAGCATGTTCGCCGGGATGGCCCATGCGTTCGCGCTCACGCGCGGGGCCACGTCGCCGAAGGAGTTCGCCCCTCTGCTCATCGAGTGGCTCACCGCCATGGCCGGCGGGGCGGACGGCATGGCGGAGCACCTGGAAAGCGGCGACTACACCTTGGGCGTGACGTCCAACCTCGCCATGATGGTGCAGGGCAACAGGACGCTGCTGCGGACGGCCGAGGAGCAAGGGGTCAGCCCCGAACTCCTCACCCCGTTCATGGCCCTGATGGAACGCCGCCTCGCCGACGGCCACCCCGACGAGGACACCACCGGCGTGGTCGACCTGCTGCTCCGCGAAGCCTAAGGGGCGTCTCGGGAAAGGGGACGATGATGATCGTGAGACCGGCCGAACCCGCCGACCTGCCGACGCTCGCGCCGCTGTGGCGGGCGGCCTGGCACGACGGCCACGACGGTCACGTCCCCGAGGCGCTGATGGACGCGCGCGGCCCCGACCACTTCGCCGACCGCGCCGAGACGTACCTGGCCTCCACCCTCGTCGCCGCCGGGGACGACGGCCGGATCCTCGGCCTGGTCATCCTCGGGGACGACGACGGCGAGGTGATCCAGTTGGCCGTCGACCAGTCCGCCCGCGGGCAGGGCGTCGGCGGCGCGCTGCTGCGGAGCGCGGAGGACCGGTTCCGGGGACGGCACCGCGAAGCATGGCTCGCGGTCGTCCCCGGCAACACGCGGGCCCGGCGCATGTACGAGTACCACGGATGGCGCGACACCGGCCCGATCACCTACCAGGCCCCCACCGCTACCGGCACGGTCGACGTCCCCGTCCACCGCTACGTCAAGGACCTGACGCGCCCCGAGAAGGTCTAGGGCGATCTTCTCCAGCGGGCCGCCGGAGTCGTCAGGCGGGCACCCCATTTGGAGCCGGTTGGTAGGGGCCGAAATCTTCCCAGTCGGACCAGTCGCCGTCCCTTGCGACCTGCCATACATGCCACAGGTGATTGTCGGTACCGCGCACGAACACCTCGATCCGACCATCAGCCGAACTATGCGCAACCGGGTCGCCCACAACCGTCAGCAGATCGCCATTCGGAAGCGGACGGTGCCGACTGAGATCCTCCCAACTCGACCAGTCGCCGTCCCTTGCGACCTGCCATACATGCCACAGGTGGTTGTCGGTGCCGCGCACAAAGACCTCGATCCGGCCATCAGCCGAACTATGCGCAACCGGATCACCCGCCACCGTCAGCAACGCCCCATTCGGGAGGGGCCGATGCCGACCAAGATCCTGCCAATTAGACCAGTCACCATTCCGAGCGACCTGCCACACATGCCACACGTGATCGTCCGCACCACGCACAAATACTTCGATCCGGCCATCAGCCGAACTATGCGCAACCGGGTCGCCCACAACCGTCAGCAAGTCACCATTCGGGAGCGGACGGTGCCGACTGAGATCCTCCCAACTCGACCAGTGGCCCTCGCGAGCAACCTGCCATACATGCCACAGATGGCCGTCCGCACCACGCACGAACACCTCGATCCGGCCATCAGCCGAACTATGCGCAGCCGGATCACCCACTACCGTCAGCACATCACCATTCGGAAGCGGCCGATGCTGACCAAGATCCTGCCAATTGGACCAGTCACCATCCCGAGCAATCTGCCACACATGCCACAGGTGACTGTCGGTACCGCGCACGAACACCTCGATCCGGCCATCAGCCGAATTGTGCGCGGTCGGGTCACCAGCGAGTTCCAGCGGGCCGTCACTCGCAAGCGCGCGATACCCGCTCATATCATCCCAGTTGGACCAATTGCCATCCCGAGCAACCTGCCACGCATGCCACAGATGGCCGTCCACACCACGCACAAATACCTCGATCCGGCCATCAGCCGAATTATGCGCGGCCGGATCACCTGCGACCTCTAGCGGGCCATCACTCGCAAGCAAGCGATACCCGCTCATATCATCCCAATTAGACCAGCCGCCATCCCGCACGACCTGCCACACATGCCACACGTGATCGTCCGCACCACGCAGGAACACCTCAATCCGACCATCAGCCGAACTGTGCGCAGCGGGGTCACCCGCCTCCGCCAGGAAGCCGCTCGGCATGACCCGGGTCGCTTTGGAGGTGTCCGCGAAACGGTCCAGGATCTCGGTGAGACCCGGCCGTAGCGCAGGGTCTTTGGCCAGGCAGTCGCCGACCAGACCCGCGAGGTGAGAAGGGAGCCGGGTCAGGTCGGGGGCTTCATGGACGATCCGGTAGACGATCGTTCCGGCCGGCCCTGTGCCGAAGGGGCCGCGTTCGGTCGCGGCGAAGGTGAGGACCGCTCCCAGTGCGAACACGTCGCTGGGCGGCCCGACCTCCAACCCACGCGCCTGTTCGGGTGACATGTACCCGGGAGTCCCGAGCGCGACGGTCGAGGTGTGGGCGTCGTCCAGCGCACGGGCGATGCCGAAGTCGATGACGCGGGGGCCGTCCGCCGCGAGGATGATGTTGCCGGGCTTGAGGTCGCGGTGCACAAGACCGGCGTCGTGAATCGCGGCCAGTCCCTCGGCAAGTCCCGCTCCCAGGGCGCTGAGCGCATCGTCGGGCAAAGGCCCGTGGACACGGACGGCCTGTTCGAGCGACAGGCCGGGGATGAACGCCGTGGCCAACCACGGGGGGTGCGCCACGGTATCGGCGTCGACCACCTGGGCGGTGTAGAAGCCGCCGACTCGCCGGGCCGCCTCCACCTCGTTGGTGAACCGGCGCCGGAACCCGGCGTCGTCGGCCAACTCCGGGCGCACCACCTTGACGGCGACCGGCCTCCCACCTTGGGACCGGCCCAGGAACACCAGCCCCATCCCGCCGCCGCCCAGCCTCCCCTCCAGCCGGTATGGGCCCACCCTGCCCGGATCGCCCGGCTGCAACGGCTTCATCCAGAGACACCTTCCAAGAATGCCCATCCCCGAAGGACGAGTTGAGATCATCCCAAACAACTCGTCTTCGGGGGAAGGCGAGGCCCAGATCAGCGGACGGGTGTGGACGGCCGATCTCGATACGGGCCAGTCGCCGCGCCGCGCCGTACCTTGAGCCAAAGAAAGACGCGCTCAGCTCGTGCTTTGACTTTGGCGGGTGTTCGGGCTGGTCAGCATGTGGAATGGAAGAGGCCGCCGACGGGCTTGCTCTGGGCGAGCTTGTTGTAGAGCTCGACGGCTGCGGTGGTCTCCTCGACGTGGACCTCGACCCCGTGGTCTTTCAGCATCTCCATGGTCTCGGGCATGGTCTGCAGGCGCAGTTCCATGCCGCGGCTGAGCACGATCACTGTGCAGCCGTGTTCGAGAAGCTCCTGGACGTCGGCCGGCTGGATGCCCGGCTCGTGACGAGTGCCGTGCTCGGACCAGTCCCAAGCGCGGCCGCCGCCTGGATACAGCTTGAAGTCCTTGCCGGAGGCAAGGCCCTCGACCTCCATCCGGCCCCATGACACGTGCGTGATCTGGGGTGACCTCGCCATCAGGACCCCCTTTCGGACCAACCTCGGCGGAGGTTATAGAGCAAGCTTAGGTGGCGGGTGGGATGTTGTGATTCAGGCTGAAGATGTTGGACGGGTCATAAGTCGCCTTTAGCGCGGCCAATCGCCGGTACGTCTCCGGGGCGTAGGCCCGGCGTACCTGATCCGGGGTCGCATTCTGCCCGAAGAGGAAGTTCAGGAGTGTGCCGGACGCCTTTTCCGCGAGCGCGTCCCCGACCCGCGTGTGCAGTGGCTCGACATCGGCGCCTGGCTCCAACTTCGACAGGACGCCGACCAGGTAGCCGGCGCCGCGATTGCCGACCGCGTTCGGGACGGACGGCTGCCGCGCCATCGCCCCGCCCAACTGCCGGATCTCCAAGATCGCGCGCTCGGGCGCACCCGGCCCCACCAGGGCGAGCAGGTCGCGGACGGTCCCCGCGTCCAGTTCATCCAGGGCGACATTCGTCGCGTGGTACGCCATCGGGATGGGCGGTTCGTTGTGGATCGTCCCCGACTCGGTGTACGGCATGTCGTCCACAGTGTCGATCAGGCGAGGGGCGACGGCGCGCAGGGGCTCGATGAGCCGCTCCCCATCGTCGCCCAAGTAGGTGATGCGGACATGCGCGACGTGCCGCCCGCGCAGTGGTTCCGGGAAGACCGGGATGTCGGGGACGGGCATCAGCGCGATCGATGACGTCATCTCGTCCGGCACGGTCGCCGTCCATGCGCGCCAGGTCTCCAGGACGTCCGGTATGTGCTCGCCGTCGAAGTACAGCCCGCCTCCGTACAGGCGCGTGACCGGGAGCAGCCCGATCTCCAGGCCCGTCACGACGCCGAAGTTCGCCCGGCCGCCGAGCAGCGCCCAGAACAGGTCGTCGCCGGGCGTGACGTGCCGCGCCCGGCCGTCCGCCGTCACGACGTCGATCGACCGGACATGGTCGGCCGCGAACCCGTACTTCCGCGACATCAGGCCGATGCCGCCGCCGAGCGTGTACGACACGGCGCCGACGCCCGGCGACGACCCGGACAGCGGCGCCAGCCCGTGCTTCGCCGCCTCCTCGACGACCTGCGCCCACCGCACACCGGCCTCGATCCACACCGTGCGGGCCTCGGCGTCGACGCGCAGCCCGGTCATCCGCCGCGTGCTGATCAGCAGGCCCCCGTCGGCGCCGAGCGGCAGCCCGTGGCCGGTGTTCTGGACGGCCACGGGCAGCCCCTGCTCGGCCGCGTACCGGACGGCGGCGCGCACGTCGTCCGCGTCCGCCGCCGCGACGATCACCGCGGGACGGTGCGGGCCGGCCGTCTGGAAGCCGACCCGCTCGCCGTCGTATCCGTCGTCACCCGGCGCGAAGACCTGCCCCTTGATCATGTCGAGCATGGCGACCCCCTCTGAAGACGTTCTCGCTGCTCATCTCCCATCCTGGGGAGCCGCCTGCCAGAAGTCCAAGAGATAGATCTGATCAGAGCCAGCAGGTTCGCTTATGACTCAGAATTCCTTGAGGAAGCCGGAGTCGACCGCGTAGTCGGCGCCGGTCGTGCTGGCCGAGCGCGGCGACGCCAGGTGGACGATCACGTCCGCGACCTCCTGCGGGTCGGCGAGGCGGCCGGTCGTGAGGCCCATCATCTCGGCGGCCCCGCCGTTCAGCACCGCGTCGCGGTCGGAGCCGGTCGCCCCGGCGATGACGTCGGCGGCGCCGCCCTCGTCCGTCCACCACGGGGTGAGGACCGGGCCCGGCGACACCGCGTTCACCCGGACGCCCTGCGGCGCGTACTCCTCGGACAGCCCCAGCGTCAGGTTGGTCAGCGCCGCCTTGGCCGCGTTGTAGTCGTAGTTCATCGGCCCGGGGCGGCGACCGTTCCCCGACGAGACGTTCACGATCGACGCCGCGTCGCTGCGCAGCAGGTGCGGGAGCGCCGCGCGCACCGCCCGGACCACCGCGAACAGGTTGAACTCGAACATGTCGCGCCAGTCGTCGTCCGACGGGGTCAGGAAGCCGAAGCGCGGCAGCGTCGCCCCGGGCGGCGGGCCGCCCGCGTTGTTGACCAGCACGTCGAGCCGGCCGAACTCCTGCACCGCCTGCTCCACGGCCGCGGCCGGGGCGGCCGGGTCCATGAGGTCGGCGGGGACGTGCAGGAGGTTCGGCCCGGCGAGCGCGTCCAGCTCCGGCCCCGACTTGCGCGACACCGCCGCCACGCGGGCGCCCTCGTCCAGCAGCGTCCGCACGACCGCCAGTCCGATGCCCTTCGACGCTCCGGTGACGACGGCGACGCGTCCGGCAAGCCGCAGATCCATGGGTTTCCCTTCAGAGAGCGAGCACGCCCGATCGGACGTGAACCCTCTGAACCCCGCCCCGCCCGACCCGGTTGCAGCCCGGCTGGAAAAGCCTTCAGCGGAGGGCGGCGTAGACGCCGGCGGCTACGGCGCCGTAGGCGAGGTGGGGGACGGCGTCCATCAGCCAGTCGGTCGGCGACCATTCGCGGGGGTCGGTGAGGCCGAGGGCGGTCATCGGCGCGCTCGACCCGATCATCGCGAGCACCGTCAGGGCCGCGGTCGCGACCGGCATCGGGACGCTGCGGCGTCCCGCGATCGCGCCGTACGCGGCCCCCGCGCCGAGGCCGGTGCCGAAGCCCAGCATCGGGCCGAGCCCGGCCTTCCGGTTCTCCGCCTTCTCGCCGTCGCCGAGGTCCACTCCGGCGGCGTCCGCCAGCTTCTCCACGCTCTGTTCAGGGGTGCTGCTGGCCGGACGCCCCCGAACCGCCATGTCCAGATACGTCACCGCGTTGAGGGCGGTGGTTCCGGCGGCACCGGCGATCAGTCCGCGCGTCATCTTGTCCATGCCCTGCCCGCTACCCGAACGAGCGGCGATCCCACCCGGGCGCGCCAAGGCATGGACGTCCGGGCAGCGGGTAGCCCGTGCGTGCGCAGGTAGAGCCCGTGCCCGCGCGGGCCGAGGACGCACCGACGACGGGAGGCGCCGATGAGGGAGTCGATCCGCCTCGGCCGCATCGCCGGCGTCCGGGTCGGCGTCAACTACAGCGTGCTGCTGATCGTGGTGATCCTGGTCTTCGGGCTGGCGTTCGGCCGGTTCCCGCAGGTGCACCCGGGCCTCGCCACGTGGGCCTACGTCGTGGCGGGCCTGGTCAGCGCGATCCTGCTGCTGGTGTCGCTGCTCGTCCACGAGCTGGCGCACGCGGTCGTCGCGCGCCGCAACGGGATCGAGGTCTCCGGCATCACGCTGTGGCTGCTCGGCGGCGTCGCCGAGCTGCGCGGCGAACCGCGCTCGGCGGGCGCGGACCTGCGGATCGCCGTCGTCGGCCCGCTCGCCAGCCTCGCCGTGGGCGGGGTCTTCGCGGCGGCGGCCGCGGTGGCGGCCGCCGCGACCGGCGCCGGCCTCGGTGTGGAGACGCTCACCTACCTGGCCGGGATCAACGTGATCCTCGCCGTGTTCAACCTGGTCCCGGCGGCGCCGCTGGACGGCGGCCGGGTGCTGCGGGCGTACCTGTGGTGGCGCCGCGGCGACCGGACCGCCGCCGCCGTCACCGCCGCCCGCGCCGGGCGGTTCTTCGGCTACCTCCTGATCGCGATCGGCTTCCTGCAGTTCGTGCTCGGGCTCGGTTTCGGCGGGCTGTGGCTGGCCCTCATCGGGCTCTTCGTCGTCGGCGCCGCCAGCTCCGAGGAGCAGCAGGCGCGGGTCAACGCGGCCCTGCACGGCATCCGCGTCGGCGAGGTCATGACCCGCGACCCCGTCGTGGCGGATGCCGAGCAGCCGGTGCAGGCCCTGATCGACGGGATCGTCCTGACCCACCGCTTCTCGACGTACCCGCTGGTGGAGGACGGGCGGCTGGCGGGCCTGGTGACGCTGAACCGCGTCCGCGCGACCCCGCCCGAGGAGCGGAGCACCCTCCGCCTCGCCGACATCGCCTGCCCGCCCGACCAGGTCCCGACCGCGCACCCGGACGACCCGCTGACCGACCTGCTGCCCCGCATGGCGGGCTGCACCGACGGCCGCGCCGTCGTGCTGGGCGGCGGCGACCAGGTGGTGGGCCTGGTCAGCCCGAGCGACATCAGCCGGGCGATGCAGACCAGCGACTTCCGCGGCAGCCACCCCTACCCGCCGCCGCGCGGCGCGGACATGACGCTCAGGCACGGGCGGCGCGGCCCCTGGTCGTCCTGAACACGGGCGCGGCGGACGGCGCTCAGGTGTCGCTCGTGACCTGCTTCGACACGACGGCGGCGGGCGCGGCCGGGGCGCGATGGGCGCCGGCGACCGCGCGGCGTCCGGACGGGATGGTGGCGGCGATGAGCGCGGCCAGCAGCGCGACGCCGGCGCCGATCAGCAGGCCGACGCGGAACCCGTTCTCGGACGCGAGCTCGTGCCCGCCGAGGTTGATGGTCATCTCGGCCAGCACCACGCCGACCACGGCGGCGCCGACGGAGGTGCCGAGGGAGCGCATGAGCGTGTTGAAGCCGTTGGCGGCGGCGGTCTCGCTGAGCGGCACCGAGCTCATGATCAGCGCGGGCATCGCGCCGTAGGCCAGCCCGACCCCGCAGTTGATGATCATCAGACCGACCATCAGGCCCCAGGCCGCGCCCATGAGCCCGAGCGACGCGCCGTAGCCGGCGGCCACCACCAGGATGCCGATGACGAGCGTGAACTTCGGGCCGCGGACGTTGGTGATCTTCCCGCCGACCGGGGAGACGAGCATCATCACGATGCCGGCGGGCGCCATCCACAGGCCGGCGGCGAGCATCGACTGACCGAGGCCGTATCCGGTCGCCTTGGGGTACTGCAGCAGCTGCGGGACGATCAGCATCGACGCGTACATGCCGACCCCGACGAAGATCGAGGCGAGGTTGGTCAGCAGCACCCGGGGACGGGCCGTGGTGCGCAGGTCGACGATCGGCTGCGTGGTGCGGATCTCCCAGACGCCCCAGCCCAGCAGCACCACGACGGCCGCGACGAACAGGCCGAGCGTGGTGGCGGACGTCCAGCCCCAGTCGGCGCCCTTCGACACCGCCAGCAGCAGGCAGACCAGCCCGATGCCGAGCCCGACCGCGCCGGGCGCGTCGAACCGCTCGCCCTTGGCCCCGGCCGGGACGTCCGGGATCAGCCGCCAGATCAGCACCGCGATGAGCGCGGCGAGGCCGGTCGCCCCCCAGAACAGCACGCGCCAGCTCGCGTACTCGGCGATCGCCGCGGCGATCGGCAGACCGAGGCCGCCTCCAATGCCCATGGACGCGCTGACGACCGCGATGGACGAGCTGAGCTTCTCCTGCGGCACCACGTCCCGCAGCAGGGCGATGCCGAGCGGCACCATGCCCATCCCCATGCCCTGCAACCCGCGTCCGACGATCATGGGGACGACCGACGACGACAGCGCGCACACCACCGAGCCCGCGATCAGCGGCACCGCGCAGACCAGGAGCATCGGGCGCTTGCCCACGAGGTCTCCCAGGCGGCCGAAGACCGGCACGCACACGGCCCCCACCAGCAGGGTGACCGTGATGACCCACGCGCTGTTGGACGGCGAGGTGTGCAGGATCTTGGGCAGGTCCGCGATCAGCGGCGTGACCAGCGTCTGCATGATCGCGGCGGTGATGCCGGCGAGCGCCAGCGTGGCGACCACACCGCCCGATCGGGCAGCGGGCTGAGGGGCGTCCATGACGCGGCTCCTTGCGTGTCGTCCGTATCCGTCCGGCCGTCGGCCGGCACCAAACGTGCACGATACACGTACTATGTATGAAGCACACGATGTGTGTGATGCACACCTCTCTCCGCGCGTCCGGAGAGCTCTCTGCGAGGATGGAACCGGGACGCCCCCGAAGGGGCGGGCGGTCCCGGCAGGAGGAGGGCAACGGCCATGGTCAGGCCCACGCACGAGGTCGAGTACGAGCAGATGCTGCTCAGCCGGCACGAGGTCATGCGCCACCGGGCCGGGAGACTGGAACGCAGCGCCTACGTGCTGCTCAGCCGGATCCGCCTCCAGGGGCCGATGTCCATCGGCGAACTCAGCGAGGCGTTCGGGCTCGACGCCTCGACCCTCAACCGGCAGACCGCCGCGGCGATGCGCGCCGGCCTCCTGGAGCGCATCCCCGACCCGGAGGGCGGCATCGCCCGCAAGTTCCGCATTACCGCCGAGGGCGCCCGCCTCCTCGACGAGGAGCGCACGATCATCATCAACGGCCTCGACCGCGTCATGGCCGACTGGTCGGACGAGGACATCGCCACCTTCGCCGCGTACCTGCGCCGCTTCAACACCGACATAGAACGCCTCAGCGGGCGCACCTGGCCCCGTCCGACGAACACGAAGAAGAACTCGGACGCCGACCAGCCCGCGGACACCAGACTCCACGCCTGACAGCAGACGATCTGACCGCGCCCTACCGGGCCGTCCGCCAGAGCGATCCCATCGTGCAGGTGCACGCGGACGTGGAGGCCCTGCTGCACGACGCCGGCCTAGCGCGACCGTGCTGCTCGCAGGCCACGATCCGTCCGGGCACGCGGACGGACGACGGGTAGCCCGGCCCAGCGGCGGCCGTGCTACGCGTCGTCCGGCTTCGGCTCGGTCGCCGGGACGCCGCTGTAGAGGACCTCGCGGGCCTGGTCGGAGGCGCGGCCGAGGCTCTCGGCGACGAAGTCGAGGAAGCGCGAGACGTTCTCCAGCCGGACGGCCGCCGGGCTCCCGGGCCCCAGGATGCCGACGCCCTGCCTGAGGATCTCGGCCTGCTGGTGGAGGGACCGGACGCTGCCGATCATGGACTGGTAGTAGAGGTCCTCGTCGACGACGTAGCGCTCGCGGCGGCCCTCCTCCCGGACCCGGCGGACGAGGTCCTGGCTCTCCAGGAACTTGATCGCCTTGGAGACCGACGCCGGGCTGACCTGGAGCCGCTGGACGAGCTCGGACGCGGTGAGGCTGCCCGAGTCGCTCATGTAGAGGGCGACCAGCATCCGCGCCATCATCCGGTTGGCCAGGCCCGACTGCATGAGGACGTCCGTGACGGCCTCCTCGTACTCGCGCAGCGCCTCCGGGTCGCGCCCGTCGGCCTGCGGGATGGCGCCCGGCGCGCGCGAAGCGGTCTGCCTGCGCCGGTTGGCACGGCGCTCGGTGGCGCGATGGGCGAGGTCGGCGCGGTAGCCGGTGGGCCCGCCGTTGCGCATCACCTCGCGGGTGACCGTGGACGTGGGTCGGTCGAGCCGTCTGGCGATCTCCGCGTAGGCGAGGCCGTCGGCCAGGCCCAGCGCGATCTGCCGGCGTTCCTGCTGGGTGAGCCGGCCTCCCGGCATCGCGGCCTCCTTCATGCGTCTGCGCTCCGCGCCCAGCTTAGCGTTCACGGTCATTCATTGCAACGCAGCGGCAGTCAATCATTGCATTCCACGTCAGGTTGTTGCAACGATTATCGCATGTTGACGTGCAGAGATGTTGTTCTAGTGCAACGAGCTTGTTGCCAGGATCGGAAAGGCAACGTAGCGTTTCCATTGTTCGAAACAACGAGCCGAGGAGCGCACGATGCACCGCTTCGACACCCCCGCCCCGATCACCGCCGTCCTCGACATCCCCGCGGGCCGCGTCCAGATCATCGCCGCCGACCGGGCCGACAGCGCGGTCGAGGTCCGCCCCGCGAACCCCGACAAGTCCCGCGACGTGCAGGCCGCGGAGCAGACCGAGGTCGAGTACGGCGACGGCGTGCTGCGGATCACGGGCACCGCGCCGCGCAACCAGCTCTTCGGCCCGTCCGGGTCCGTCGAGGTGACGGTCCAGCTGCCCGCCGGCTCGCGGGTCGAGGCGAAGTCCGCCAGCGGCGAGTTCCGCGGCGTCGGACGGCTCGGCGAGGTCGCCTTCGAGGGCTCCCACGGCCCCATCAAGATCGACGAGGCGGCGGGCGTCCGGCTCACCACCGCCGCCGGCGACGTCTCGGTCGGCCGCCTCACCGGCCCCGCGCAGATCAGCACCCAGAAGGGCGACATCAGCGTCGCCGAGGCCGTGCGCGGCACGGTCGTGCTGCGCACCCAGTCCGGCGAGGTGTCGGTCGGCGCCGCCGCCGGGGTCTCCGCCTCGCTGGACGCCGGCACCTCCCACGGCCGGATCCGCAACTCGCTCAAGAACGCCGGCGGCGTCGCCGACCTGGCGATCCACGCCACCACCAGCCACGGCGACATCGTCGCCCGCAGCCTCTGAGGAGCACCGACCATGACCCCCCTGGCCATCGCCGCGACCGGGCTCCGCAAGTCCTACGGCGACAAGACCGTGCTCGACGGCGTCGACCTGGCCGTCCCCGAGGGGACGATCTTCTCCCTGCTCGGCCCGAACGGCGCCGGCAAGACGACCACCGTCCAGATCCTGTCCACCCTGATCGAGGCCGACGGCGGCGCCGTCCAGGTCGCCGGCCACGACCTGGAACGCGAGCCGGACGAGGTGCGCGGCGCGATCGGCGTCACCGGCCAGTACTCCGCCGTCGACAAGCTGCTCACCGGCGAGGAGAACCTGCTCCTCATGGCCGACCTGTGGCACCTGTCCCGCCGGGACGGCAAGCGCAAGGCGGCCGAACTGCTGGAGCGCTTCGACCTGGTGGACGCGGCGCGCAAGCCCGCCTCCACCTACTCCGGCGGCATGCAGCGCAGGCTCGACCTCGCGATGACGCTCGTCGGCGACCCGCGCCTGATCTTCCTGGACGAGCCCACCACCGGCCTCGACCCGCGCAGCCGGCGCGGCATGTGGCAGATCGTCCGGGAGCTCGTCGCGGGCGGCGTCACGATCTTCCTCACCACCCAGTACCTGGAGGAGGCCGACGAGCTCGCCGACCGGATCGCGCTGCTCGACCACGGGCGGCTGATCGCCGAGGGCACCGCCGAGGAGCTCAAGCGGCTCATCCCCGGCGGCCACATCGAGCTCACCTTCGCCGACGCGGACCTGCTCGGCGCGGCCCGCGACGCCGTCGGCACCGGCATCGCCGACGCGGACGCGCTCACCCTGCGGGTGCCGAGCGACGGCGGCGTCCACGCCGTCCGCGAACTGCTCGTCCTGCTGGACGGACGCGCCATCGACGTCGCCGAGATGAGCGTCCACACCCCCGACCTCGACGACGTCTTCCTCACCCTCACCGGCCAGCAGAACCAGAAGGAGCCCGTCCGATGAGCACCCTCGCCCTCGCCGCCCGCGACTCGTCCACCATGGTCCGGCGCCAGCTCAAGCGGCTGCTCCGCTACCCGTCCATGACCGTCCAGCTGATCATCACTCCGGTGATCCTGCTGCTGCTGTTCGTCTACGTCCTCGGCGGGACGCTCGGCGGCGGCCTCGGCGGCGGCCGGGACGCCTACGTCGACTACGTCCTGCCCGGCATCCTGCTCATGGCGGCGGCCACCGCCGCGACGGGGACCGCCGTCATGGTCGCCACCGACATGACCGAGGGGATCATCGCCCGCTTCCGCACCATGCGGATCTCCCGGGCGTCGGTGCTCACCGGCCATGTCATCGGCAGCGTCGTCCAGCAGCTCCTCGGCATGGCGGTCCTCATCGGCATCGCCTTCGCGATCGGGTTCCGCCCGAACGCGACCGCCGTCGAGTGGCTGGCCGCCCTCGGCCTGCTGACCCTGTTCATCCTGGCCGTCACCTGGCTGGCGGTCGCGCTCGGCCTGAAGTCCTCGACCCCCGAGGCGGCCAGCAACGCGCCGTTGCCGCTGGTCCTGCTGCCGTTTCTCGGCAGCGGCTTCGTCCCCACCGACTCCATGCCCACCGCCCTGCGCTGGTTCGCCGACTACCAGCCCTTCACCCCGATCATGGAGACCGTCCGCGGCCTGCTGCTCGGCACCGAGATCGGCGACAACGCCGCGATCGCCACCGCCTGGTGCGCCGGCATCGCCGTCGCCTCCTACCTCTGGGCCAAGCGGACCTTCAACAAAGCCTGACCCCCCAATGCCAGCCCACTGGACAGGGCCGCCCGACCACCAGGTCGGACGGCCCTGAACTTTTGCGCATGTTCTCTGCCATTCGAGGTGTCACAAACGGCGGGGCCGGTTGGTCGTACGTGGTGGCGGACGGCAACCGACGACCCGGGGAATCGCATTTCACCTCCATTCATCGACCGGGACGAGGCACATTGACCGCCCCCTTGGTCCGGGCGCGATGCGCGAAACAGAGGAGACGGACATGATCGTGGTGGTGGCCGACGGCTCGCAGGCGGGCCTCCGGGCCGTCGGATGGGCCGCGCGCGAGGCGGCTCGGCGCACGATCGCGCTGCACGTCCTGCACGCCGCCTCGGTGGCGTGGAAGGCGTTCGCCGAGGAGGACGGGATCGCCGAGGCCGTGGAGGCGATCGGCGACGGCCCCGGCGCGGTCCTGGAGCGGGCGCGCGCCGCGGCCCTGGCCGCCGAGCCCCGCGTCCCCGTGACCACCGCGGTCGTCCGGGGCGACCCCCGGCCCGCGCTGATCGAGGCGGCGCGCGAGGCCGAGCTGCTGGTGATCGGCGACCGCGGGCTCGCCGACCACGGCCTCGGCACCTTCAGCGAGCCGCCGGTCAACTCGGCCGGGCTGGGCGTCTCCACCTACGTCCTGTGCGACGTGGTCGTGGTGCGCCGGACGGCGCAGGCAGTGCGGCTCTCGCCCGCGCAATGGCTGTTCGACCCGGTCGACGCCCAGCAGGACGAAATCGGCCTGCACGGACTGCTCGCGACTACCGGGCCACTGGAACTGCACCTCAATTCCGGCCTCCTTTTCCCCGGCTAATGGCGCGGGAGGCGCCATGAGAAGGAACGGAGCGGTCGCGCGAAGGCATGGACGCCGACCGCTCCCGCTGAACCGGTCTCCTGAACGCCTGTGCGGTCACCACGTCTGGTCGCCGGAGCGCACCATCATCTGGTTGACGGCGACCCGCCGGTCCCGCGTGACGATGTAGCCGATGGCGTCCGCGACGTCCTCCGCACGCAGGGCCCCCGACCCGGCGATGCCCCGGCCGGCCTCGCCGAAGCCGGGCTCCACCACGCTGACCCGGACCCGCTCGCCGAGCAGCTCCTGCCGCAGCGATTCGGTGAAGGCGTTCAGGCCGGACTTCGTCAGGGAGTAGACGCTGCTTCCCGGCCGGGCGGCGCGCCCGGCCGTCGAGCCGACGTTCACCAGGTCCGCGACCTGCCGCGGCGACGTCGACGCCGCGTAGATCAGATGCGGGACGGCGGCGTGCGTGACGTGCAGCAGCGCCGCCACGTTGAGCGCGACCATCCGGTCCCACTCCTCGACGGTGGTGTGCAGCGCCGAGTTGAGCAGCATGATCCCGGCATCGTTGACCAGGACGTCCAGCCGCCCGAACCGGTCCAGCGCCTCCTGCACCGCGTCCTCGGCCCGGTCCGGCTCGGTGAGGTCGGCCTCCAGCGCGACGGCGTACCCGCCGAAGTCCGCGATGTCGCCCACGACCTGCCGCAGGCGGTCGCCGCGGGGGCCGAGCAGCGCGACGACCGCGCCCTCGCGGGCGAGGCGGCGCGCGGTCGCCGCGCCGATCCCGTCGCCGGCTCCGGTGACGAGCGCGACGGCTCCCTCCAGCGGCTGCTCCGACAAGGCTGCCTCATTCGCTCGTGGCCACGGAGGACTCGGTGACCGGTGGACCCGGGAGCCGGTCGCTTGACCCGCGCCTCCGGGCGCTCGGCGGAACGCCGACGGTCCAAATCTCGTCCAGCCGGTCACCGGTCGCACCAGGGTGTGTCACTGGTCGGCTCCGGCTAGGGCCGCCGAGACCGCCCGAACGCGGCTACGCGCGGGGTGTGGGCACCGACTCGTCGCGCGGCAGGACGCCGGGGAGCTGCTTGCGCGAGCTGATCCCGAGCTTCGCGAACACCTGCCGGAGGTGCCATTCGACGGTGCGGGGGCTCACGAAGAGGCGGGCCGCGACCTCCGGGTTGGACAGGCCGTCCCGGACGAGCAGGGCGATCTGCTGCTCCTGCGGCGTCAGCCGCAGGTCCGTCGCGGCGTCGTTCCTGCGTTTGCGGACGGTCTCGCCGGTCGCGAGCAGTTCGCGCCGCGCGCGCTCGGCGAACGCCTCCATCCCGATCGACGTGAACATGTCGTACGCGGTGCGCAGGTGGGTCCGCGCCTCGACCCGCCGGCGGTCGCGGCGGAGCCACTCGCCGTACAGCAGGTGAGCGCGGGCCAGTTCGGGGCGCAGGACCGTCCGCCCCAACCGCTCGATCGCCTCGCGGTACAGGTCGGCCGCGGCGCCGTCGTCGCTCAGCAGCGCCCGGCAGCGGGACAGGATGCCCTGCGCCCAGTCGGTGTCGCAGGGTTCGGCCGTGCCCGCCAGCTCAGCCAGCGCCCCGTGGGCGGCCGTGCCGTTCCCGGTGCGCGCCGCCGCCTCGACGAGCTCGGGCAGCGCCCACTGGCAGACCAGTTCGTTCGCGCTCTGGATGGTGGCCTGGGCCGCCGACAGCGCGCGCTCGTAGTCGGCCAGGCCGTTGTAGAGGATCGCCGTCGCCCACTGCGCGGTCGCGACGCCCGCGAGCTGGCCGCCGGCGCCCGCCTCCTCGATCGCGGCGGTGAGCAGCGGCGACGCGTCCGCCTCCCGGCCCCGCAGCGCGGCCAGCAGCAGCCGGGTGTGCTGCGTCATCGGCACGCCCGTCGCGGCGGCGACGTCCTCGGACTCGGCGGCGATCTCGGCGGCGGCGTCGAGGTCGCCGCTGAGCGAGACCGGGATGCCCAGCGCGTGCAGGTAGACGGGAAGGTCGGCGAGGGCGCCGGCCGCGCGGACCTCCGCCAGCACCCGGGCGGGCGTCCCGGTCATGAGCCCGTCCTCCCAGGCCAGCGCGACCAGCCCGTTCGCGGCCCAGCTCCACTTCAGCAGGTCCTGGGAGGGGGCGTCGGTGAGCGCGCGCACCGCCTTCCGCATCACCGGCAGCGCGGCGCTCCGGCCGGCGGTGACGAGCAGCGCGTAGCTCTCGAGCACGAGATCGCGGACGCTCGGCGGCCCGTCCGGCGGGGGCAGCCGCCCGATCGCCTCGGAGATCGCCACGAGGCTCTCCCGGTTCGCGGCCCCGTAGGACGCGCTGCCCCAGGCGATGAGGTAGGTCTCCCGCGCCGCGTCCATGTCGAACGGCTCCAGCCGCCGCGCGGCCTCCAGCAGCATCGGCGGCGCCGCGTCGTCGAAGCCCGCCGCGAACGTGATGTGGCTGTGGACGAGGTGGGCGCGCACCCGCTGGATCTCGGTCCGGGCGTTCCGGTCGGCGAGGGCGGCCAGCTGCCGCGCGGCGTCGAGGTCGCCCGCCCGGAGCGCGGCGTCGGCCGCCGCCAGCGCCCGGTCGGCGCGCCGCGCGGTGTCGACGCTGAGCACCGCGGACCGCTGCAGGAACGCCGCCGCGGCGGCCAGCCCGCCGCGCGCCTGCGCCCGTCCGGCGGACCGTTCCAGTTCGGCGGCGACCTCCTCGTCCGGCCCGGTCGCGGCAGACGCGAGGTGCCAGGCACGGCGGTCGGGGTCGGCCTCCGCGTCCGTCACCTCGGCGAGGGCCAGGTGCGCCGACCGGCGGTCCCGCCGCCCCGCCGACCCGTACACGGCCGACCGCACCAGCGGATGGCGGAAGATCACCCGGGTGTCGAACTCCAGCAGCCCGTCCGTCCCGGCGGCGAGGGCCGCCTCGGGCGTGATCCCGAGCCGTTCGGCGGCCGCCCAGACCAGGGCGGGCCGGCCGGTGGGCTCGGCGGCGGCGACCAGCAGCAGCATCCGGGCCTGCTCGGGAAGCGCCTCGATGCGGGCCAGGAAGCTCTGCTCGATCCGGTTCGGGAGCGCGCCGGCGTGCGGCAGGCCGAAACCGCCCGCCAGCTGCGTCGCCGACAGCCCGCGCGGCAGTTCCAGCAGGGCCAGCGGGTTGCCCCTCGTCTCCGCGAGGAACCGCTCGCGGACGTGCCGGTCGAGCCGGACCCGCGCCGCCGACTCCAGCAGCGCCCGCGCGTCCGCCTCCGCCAGGCCCGCGACCTCCAGCTCCGGCAGCCCGATCAGATCCCGCGGACGCTCCCGGGAGCCGAACAGCAGGGCGACCGACTCGGCCAGCAGGCGGCGCGCGACGAATCCGAGGATCTGCGCCGACGCGCGGTCCAGCCACTGCGCGTCGTCCACCACGCACAGCAGGGGGCCCTTCTCGGACGCGTCCGAGAGCAGCCCCAGCACCGCGAGCCCGACCAGGAAGCGCTCCGGCGGAGGCCCGGCGCGCAACGCGAACACGGTCTCCAGCGCCTCACGCTGCGGCTCCGGCAGGTTCGGCAGGCCGTCCAGCAGCGGGACGCACAGCTGGTGCAGAGCGGCGAACGCCAGCTCCATCTCCGATTCGACGCCCGCCGCACGCAGCACCCGGACGCCCGTCGCCGCGCGCTCGGCGTAGCCCAGGAGCGCGGACTTCCCGACGCCGGGCTCCCCCAGCAGGACCAGCACGCGGCTCTCCCCGGCGCGCACCGCCGCGATCGCCTGATCCAGAAGAGCGCGCTCCGCGTCCCGCCCGAGCAGTTGGTCCACCGCACCCAGCCTTAATTGCGGACGATGCCGCAGCACCGCTCATTATGTCCGAATGCGCCCGGCGGTGGAGAGGGCGAGGGATGGAGACGATCAGGCGACGACCGAGCCGATGAACTCGTCCAGATTCGCCCTGATGCGCGCGGCCTTCTCCTCGACGGCGACACCGTCGTCCCCGGTGCCCAGCAAGGTCTGCTTCCGTCCCCGCACGTAAAGGGAGCAGGCAAGGTCGGCGCACAGGTACCGGCCAACGGTGTTGCCCTGCTTGCCGGCGTCGCCGCCGCGCCGCGCGCTCATCAACGCGACACCGCCGCCCGTGTGCACGGTCTGGCAGAACGAGCACAGGCTGGTCGAGTTGAACCCGCGCGCCTTGCCCGGCGCGGACGCGAGCCGCAACGCCACCCCGGTGAGCCGGTCGTCCGTCTCGACGACCAGGTAAGCGCGGTCGGGGGCCTTCGGATCCCGCCAGCCGAGGAAGTCGAGGTCGTCCCAGGGCGACTCCGCGAAGTCCTTGGGAAGGGTGAGGCGCTTGGCCTCGCCCTTGGAGCAGTTGACGAAGCAGGACCGCAGGCCGCGTTCGGTTATCGGACGCATGACCTGCGAGTTTAGGTTCGCGTCCAACGCACGGGCAAAGCATTTATCGGCCTGGCTCAGCGCAGGTTCTCGTTGGTACGCGCACACCAGACCGCTACTGCGGCCGCCAAGGCGAAGGCACCACCGACCCACAGGACGGCCTGGAGGGTGAGCGAGTCGACGATGACACCGCCCACCAGGGCACCCAGGCCGATCGACAGGTTGAACACCGCCACCCACAGCGAGGAGGCCGCCTCCACGGCCTGGGGCGCCGCCTTGATCATCCACGTCTGCAGGCCGACCGACACGCCGCCGAAGGCCGCGCCCCAGGTGATCAGCAGGAGGGCGCCGCCGACCGGCGTCCCGCCCAGCACCGGGTAGAGCGGCATCGCAGCCGCCAGCGCCACGGCGATCACCAGCACGGTCCGGTGCGGACGGCGGGCCAGCGCGGCACCGGCGACGAAGTTGCCGGCCATGCCCGCCGCACCGAAGGCGAACAGCAGCGGGCCGACGAGCCGCTCGTCGATTCCCGACAGCCTCTGCAGCGCCGGGCTGACGAAGGTGTAGGCCGCGAAATGACCGGTCACGATGAGGAACGTCGCCAGGATGCCGACGCGGACGCCCGGGTTGCGGAACTGCGCGGCCAGCAGCCGCGGCCGGACCGGACGCGACGCGGCCAGCGGCGGAAGCACGGCCAGCAGGGCCAGCAACGCGAGGAGCGCCAGGGCGCTCAGCGTCGCGAACGCGACGCGCCAGCCGGAGAAGTCGCCGAGCAGCGTGCCGAGCGGGACGCCGAACACGTTGGCGGCTCCGACGCCGCCGAAGATGACCGCGGTGGCGCGCGGCACCGCCGCCGGGGCGACGAGCCGGACGGCGAGGCCGCTCGCGACGGCCCAGAAGCCGCCGATCGCCACCCCGACCAGCACCCGGGAGGTCACCAGGACGGTGAAGCTCGGCGCCAGGGCCGAGGCCACGTTGGCGAGCGTCATCAGCCCCATCAGCCCGAGCAGCAGCAGGCGCCGGTCCATCCCGCCGACGAGCACCGGGACCAGCGGCGCCGCGACCGCGGCGACCAGGCTCGGCACGGTCACCATCAGCCCGGCCGTCCCCTCGGAGACCGCCAGCGCCGACCCGACGCGGGTCAGCAGCCCGATCGGCAGCTGCTCGGCGGTCACCAGCAGGAACGTTCCGAGCGCCACCACGGTGACCGCCGCCCACCGGCTCTTCGGTGGAGCCTGCTCCGCCTGGACCGCGGACTTGCCCATCGTCGTCACGGATGCCTCCTCATCATTTGGGAACGATCGCTCCCATATGACGACGGACCCTAGTATGGGAGCGATCGCTCCACAAGCCGGGTAGGGTGACGGGCATGGCACGCCCCCGGCAGTTCGACGAGCAGGACGCGGTCACCCGGGCGACCGGGCTGTTCTGGCGCCGCGGCTACAACGCCACCTCGGTGCGCGACCTGGGCGCCGAACTCGAACTCACTCCGAGCAGCCTGTACCGGACGTTCACCGACAAGCACACGCTCTTCCTGCGCGCGCTCGACCACTACCGGGCCACCGACTCCGCCGAGGCCGAGCAGCGGCTGGACGCCGCCGGCCGCCCGGTCCGCGAGGTGCTGCGCGACTGGATGCTGTGGCTGGTCTCCTGCCCGTCCGACGGCGAGCCCGGCCGAGGCTGCTTCGTGGTCAACACCGCCACCGAGCTCGGCACCGCCGACGACCAGATCCACCAGCGGACCGAGGCCGCCTTCGAGGTCACCCGCCAGGCCCTGCGCTCACTCCTGCTCGAGGGCCGCCAGAGGGGCGAACTGCCCACCACCCTCGACATCGACGCCTCGGTGGAACTGCTGTTCACAACAGTCCTCGGGCTCCGCGTCCGAGAACGCGCCGGCCACGACCCCGCCCGCCTGGCCACCGCGATCGACGCCGCGATCCACTCCCTGGGCCCTGACACGACCACAGACCGGTAGATCCGAACAAAATCATCTACAACAAAACTATCTGCTAAAGTCCCTCCTGTTGGCTACCACCAGGAGGGCGACCATGACCGACGACAACACCCCCGAGTACCGCCCTGGCCAAGGGCCCGGCCCCCGCGCCCTCACCCGGGAGGAGGCGAGCCGGCTCCTCGGCGGGCAGCAATTCGGTTCGCTGGCGACACTGAAGCGCAGCGGCCAGCCGCACCTGGCCTCGATGGTCTACACGTGGGATCCGGACGAACTGATCATCCGGATCCCGTCGGTCGCCGACCGCATCAAGGTGCGCCACCTCCTCCGGGACCCGCGCGCGACGTTCCAGGTCCAGGGCGAGACCGTCCTCTCCTACGCCGTCGCCGAGGGCGAGGCCGAGGTCTCGGACGTCACCACGCAGCCCGGCGACGCCGTCGGCCGCGAACTGCTGCCGCTGTTCGGCCCGATCGACCCGGCCGACGAAGCGGAGTTCTTCGAGCGGATGGTGCAGGACCGGCGCCTCGTCATCCGGCTCCGGGTCTCCCACATGTACGGAATCGCCCTGGACGGTCCCCTGACCTAAGGGATCAGGACGTTGCCGCGATCAAGACGAGCACCACTACCAACCCCACGACGCACACGAGGCCCGCGAACCCGAACGCGAGCCGGTAGGGATGCCGTTCTACCCACGACAAGAGACCCGGATACGCCTCAGCGAACTTCTTGGGGCTGACAGGCCCGTCGGGCCCGCTGCACGGCACGCCGAGCGCGTCCACCAGTCGGCCGAGATCCTCGTGACCGTAGAGACCACCGTGCACCCTCACGAGCAGTTGACGCTGCGCGTCCAGCACGAACAGGCTCTCGCCGGCCCCGCCGCGAGGCGCGGTGATGCTCGCCCGCACCACCTCCGCGACATGCGAGCGCGGCCGCACCTTGACGGAGATCAAGTCCTGGACGACGAGCTCGTGAGCGTTCACGGTGATCCGAGCACGGACCAGGGCCCCGATGCACAGGGGGATCAGCGCGGCGAACGGAACGCCCACGATCAGAGCGAACCCCTCCGGCGCATCGCCGACCAGGATCGCGCCGATCACGCCCACGGCGACCACCGCCAGGATGACCAGCACGAGCACGCCCGTCCGGTAGTCCGGCCGAATCACGAGTTCATCGCCCACGCCCGACACCGCCCTTTCCCGGCTCCTCAAGAGCCCGCCCCATCCCCACCAGTGCGCAGAGAACCATCTCCTCCTCGGCAGCGTCAAAAGATCTTGGTCGGCGGCCCGGCGCGCCCACCTCCGGAGAACCGGCCGCTCCCCTCGAACGCAAGGAGACCCCATGAATCGGCGCCTGCCCTTGGCGGCATCGGCGGCCGCGCTCGCGTTGGCGGCCGTGGCGGGAACGGCAGGGCCCGCGAACGCGGCCCCCCGCCCGCCGCGCGGCGACGCGGTCGTCACCGCGTCCCCTTCCCTCATGGCGCCGAAGGTCGCCGCCTCGGCGGCCGCCGCGGCGCCGGCCTCGGCGAAGCTGCCCCTGACGGGCCGCTACCAGAACACGAACTACAACTGCGTGCCCACCTCGGCGTCGATGAGCCTGTCGACGTTCGGGGTGTCCGTCAGCCAGGAGACCCTGGCCGCCAAGATGGGCACGACCCCTGCCGACGGCACCAGCGGCAACCAGGCGCTGCCCGTCATGAACGGCTACGTGGACCCGCTCGGCTACAGCTACGGCTTCTCCAGCGCCTCGACGGCGTCGACCATGATGGAGCAGGTCTCCTACAACGTCGGCGTGCTCAAGCGGGCGCCCGTCCTCGGCGTGTGGATGGAGAAGCTGCCGTGGAACGCCGGCATGAGCGGCTCCAACGTCGGCCACGCGATCGTCGCCTACGGCTACGACCGCGACGCCGGCACGATCACCGTGTGGGACCCGTGGAAGTCCACGGGCGGCTCGCACACCATCACCGCCGCGAAGCTCGCCGCGGACATGCAGCCCAGCGGCATGTTCAAGGTCACCGGCCACACCGACGCCGACCTGTCGAGCGTCGGCGACCTGACCGGCGACGGCACCGCCGACCTCGCCGGCGTCGACCGCGCGACCGGAAAACTCTGGCTCTACCCTGGCCCAACGCTGGCCGCCTCGGACCGACGCCTGATCGGGACCGGCGGCTGGAACGGCATGACCGAACTCACCGGCACCGGAGACCTCACGGGCGACGGCAAACCGGACCTGATCGCCGCCAAGAAGGACGACGGCACCCTCTGGCTCTACCCCGGCGGCACCAACGCCCTAGGCACCCGAATCAAGATCGGGAACAGCGGCTGGAACGGCATGAAGGACCTCACCGGCATCGGCGACCTGACCGGCGACGGCAAACCGGACCTGATCGCCGCCAAGAAGGACGACGGCACCCTCTGGCTCTACCCGGGCGGCACGAACGCCCTGGGCACCCGAATCAAGATCGGAAATGGAGGCTGGAACGGCATGACCAAGCTGGTCGGCGTCAATGACATCACCGGCGACGGCAAACCCGACCTCATCGCAGTGCGCATCTCCGAAGGCACCCTGTGGGTCTACCCCGGCGCCCCGAAGGCCCTGGGCACCCCCAAGCAACTCGGCTCCGGCTGGGGCGGCATCCGCTCCCTCACCTACACGGGCGACATCACCGGCGACGGCGTCTCAGACCTCATCGGCGTCCAGAGCAACACCGGCGTCATGTACGTCTACGCAGGCCGCCCAACAGGCTTCGCAGCCCGCCAACAACTAACCCCAGGCTGGAACGGCTAACCCCGCCCAGGGCCTCGCGCCTAAGGGCGCGGGGCCCTGGAGCCCAAACAAGCACAGCAAGCCCCAGGAACCACGAAAGGGGGGGGAGAGGGGCGAAGCCCCAAACCGAAGGCGAAACCGAGGCGGGCGAAGCCCGCAAGGGGGCGTGGGGGCGGAGCCCCCACATCGGGGGTCCGGGGGTCGCCCCCCGGGTAAACATGACGAAGGAGTGGCAGCCTGCGCTCTCCGCAGGCACACCACTCCCAACTCCGAGTGGGGAACCGACGAAACCCGCTAACCAGCATCAGCGCAGGGTCTCGTCCACCCCGAATTCCACGCTAGGGAAGATCATCTTCCACGGCGCCTCCACCCGCGCCGGACGCCAACGCCTCTAGGGTCTGGGCGGTCATGTCGAAGTCCAGGAAGCCGCCGTCGGTTTCGCGGAGGCGCCGCCAAGCGCGGTAGCCGGTGAGGATGGCCTTCTCCCAGTCGGCGGCGCGGCGAGTGGAAACCTCGAAGCTGGGCGGTGATGGAGCGGATGGTCTCCAGCAGGGCGTTGTCGACATGGGCCTTGCCTTCGAGGTAGTTGTGCTCGCTCGCGTAGGCGAACACCAGCGCGGACATGGCCTCCTCGATGGCGATCGCCCTGCCGCCGTCCTCGGCGAGGTCGATGTCGGGCCGGGAGCGCCGCTTCAGCTTCATGAGGGAGCGGATGACCGGGGACCGGTCGAGCACGGCGGCATGTGCTAGGTGGAAGACGTCGTGCAATCGGTAGTGGTCGTCGATGGGAGGCGTCGGGAAGCGGATCACCGACCTGCTCACGGTGCCTCCTTGTTGGGCTCTCGGTCGGTGATGGTTTCATCTCTGGGCGCGGTGTTACGGGTGTGGTCGTGGATGCGGGCGAGGTGGTCGAGCAGGGCCGGCGGGCTGTGGACCTCGAAGGGGCAGTCGAGGGACAGGAGGCGGAGCGCGAGCCATTCGACGGTGTCGCGGGCGCTGCGCCATCGCGTCCGGTCGCCTTCGGGGGTGAGGGTTCCGTCGCCGAGGTGGTCCTGGAGCCGGGTCGTCGCTGTGGCGAGGGTGAGGTGGAGGCTGACGTCGGCGCGGTAGACCGGCGCCATGGCCAGGGCGGCTCGCGCGAGGTGGGTCTGCAGGTCCTCCTCGGGCAGGTGCCGGGAGGTGCGGGCGCCCGTGC
>NZ_JBFARO010000022.1:0-99980 GCF_040677125.1 Actinomadura sp. NPDC049382 | reverse complement strand
GGCAGGACGCCGCGTCCCGGTGGCAGGTCGGGCGGGCAGCGCGGCGGGCCTCCCCGGACGGGCGCGCCCGGCGGCGGGCGGCGCCGCGGGGCGCCGGCGGCGTCGCGGTCGGGGCCCGGCGGTCCGCCGCCGGTGCGCCGCGGTCCCGGCGGCCCGGGCGGTCCCGGCGGTCCCGGTGGGCCGGGTGGCCCCGGCGGTCCCGGCGGGCGCGGTCCCGGTGGGCCCGGCGGTCCGGGCGGCCCCGGCGGCTTCTGGGACGACGAGGAGCGCGGCCGCGGCCGCGGCCGTCCCCGGCGCGAGAAGCGCCCGGGCGAACCGGAGAAGACCGGCTGGCGGCGCTACGTCCCGTCCTGGAAGATCATGGTCGCGGTCGTCAGCGTGATGATCCTCGGCATGGCCGTCCTCGTCGTGGTCGCCTACGCCAACACGCCGCTCCCGACCAAGGCGCAGCAGGACGCGCTCCGCCAGGAATCGGTGATCACCTACAGCGACGGGTCGACGCTCGCCCGGATCGGCACCCACCGCGAGGACATAGCGCTCGACAAGGTGCCCGACTTCGTGGTGAACGCGGTGCTCGCCGCGGAGGACCGCAACTTCTGGAGCGAGCCGGGCATCTCCCCGACCGGCATCGCGGGCGCGGTGTTCCGCGCCGCGACCGGCGGCGAGGTCGCCGGCGCCTCGACGATCACCCAGCAGCTGGCCCGCAACTACTGGGCGAACCTCAGCCAGGACCGCACGGTCAGCCGCAAGCTCAAGGAAATCCTCATCTCCATCCGGATGGGCAAGGAGATGGACAAGAAGAAGATCCTTGAGCTGTACCTCAACGTCGTCCCGTTCGGGCGCGACTCGTACGGCATCCAGGCGGCGTCCCGCGCCTACTTCCACAAGCCCGTCACCGAGATCAACGAGTACCAGGCGGCGATGCTCGCCGCGCTGATCCAGCGGCCCGGCTACTTCGCCACCTACGGCCCGACGTCCAACCCGGCCAAGCAGGCGCTGGTCAACCGCTGGAACTACGTCCTCGACGGGATGGTCGAGAAGGGCTGGCTCGACCAGACCAAGCGCTCCGCGGCGAAGTTCCCGCAGACGCAGAAGGAGTGGAGCGACGCGCCGGACGACCCGAACGCCGGCTACCTCCAGGCGCGCGTGGTCAACGAGCTGGAGTCGCTCGGCATCGACCGGCAGCGGCTCGCGACCGGCGGCCTCCGGATCAAGACCACGTTCGACAAGGAACTGCAGGACTACACCAACAAGCTCGTCAAGCAGATCAAGAAGGAGAACAACCTTAAGTCGGACATCTGGTTCGGGCTCGCGTCGGTCGACCCGAAGACGGGCGGCGTGGTCGCCGCCTACGGCGGTCCCGACTTCCGCAAGCAGGCGTTCGACAACTCCTTCCAGGGCAAGGTGCAGCCGGGTTCGTCGTTCAAGCCGATCGTGCTGGCGACCGCGCTCGACCAGGGCATCAGCCTGAAGACGACGATGGACGGCCGCTACAAGCGGACGATCAACGGCGCGACGTTCACGAACGACAGCACGTCCGAGAACGGCATCTACAACCTCAAGCAGATGACCGCGATGTCGATCAACACCGCGTACGTCGAGCTGGGGCAGAAGGTCCAGCTGTCGAACGTGGTCGACATGGCCAAGAAGATGGGCATCCCGGAGAAGACCCCGAGCCTCGACCCGACCTACACCTCGCTGCCGCTCGGCGTCATCGACGCCAGCGCGGTCACGATGGCGTCGGTCTACGCGACGTTCGCGTCCGGCGGCGAGCACCGCGCCGCGCACGTGATCGCGAAGATCACGGACGCCAAGGGCCACACGGTCGTGAACAACGAGAACAAGCCGCTCGACAAGCTGCCCTGGCAGAAGCCGACGCGGGCCTTCTCCGAGGGTGTGGCCGCGGACGCCACGTCCGCGATGCAGGCGGTCGTCCAGACCGGCGGTACCGGTACCCGGGCGAGCCTCGGCTCCCGCCCGGTCGCCGGTAAGACCGGTACTACGGACGAGAACAAGTCCGCCTGGTTCGTCGGCTACACGCCGGAGTTGGCGACGTCGGCGGCGATGTGGCGGCAGGACAAGAACGGCAACCGCAAGTCGCTGATCGGCGTCGGCGGCTACAACCAGGTCTACGGTGGTACGGTCCCGGCCGAGCTGTTCAAGCGCTTCATGCTGAAGGCGCTCGAGGGCAAGGAGATCAGCCAGTTCCCGCCGCCCGCCAACGTGGGCCAGCTCGCCCCGTGGGCGAAGGCGAAGCCGGCTCCGTCCCCGACGAACTCGCCGAGCCCGACGACCTCGCCGAGCTGCCGGCCCGGGCAGCCGAACCAGCAGCCGGGCTGCCCGTCGTCCACGCCGTCCACGCCGACGTCGCCGACGCCGCCGGCGCCCGAGAACCAGCCCTGCGACATGTTCGGCAGGCCGGACGGCTGCAACCCGAACCTGCCGCCCGAGGGCGACAAGGGCTGGTGGTGCGCGAAACCGCAGAACCGCAACCACCCGGCCTGCCGGGATCAGGAACCCCCGAACCCGGAGACCGAGAGCGGCGCATAGCACGGCCCGACACCGGGCGGACGGCCCGGAGCCCTCGCGGCTCCGGGCCGTCCCCTTTTTCTCCGGCCGGCCTCCGGCCTTTCTCCGGCCGGCATCCGGTCGCGTGATCGCCGGTGCCGTCCGGGACGAATAGTCTTGCTGTCCATGTCGTCGTCTTCTGAGGGGCTCGCGATGTCCGCCGGCAGCGACGCGGCGGACGGCCGCCCCGGATCGCACCCGCCCGGCCGGCTGATGCGGCTCGCGCCGGTGCTGACGGGCCTCACCGCCCTGGTGTGCCTCCTCGGCTGGCTGCAGAAGCAGCCCTGTGCGTCGGCGCGGTTCGACTTCCTCAAGACGACGACGAACGCCTGCTACACCGACATCTACCCGCTCTACTACGTGCGCGGGCTGAACGACGGCAAGCTCCCCTACTTCGACGCGTTGCAAGGGTCCGACATCCACTACGTCGAGTACCCGGTGCTCAGCGGCGGCTTCATGCAGCTGGTGGCGTGGCTCGTCCGTCCCTTCGGGGAGGACGGGCGCGGGATGGCGTTCTACAACGTCACGGCGCTCCTCCTCGCCGTCCTCGCGGTCGTGGCCGTCCTCGCCACGGCGTACGCGGCGGGGCGCCGCTCGCTGCGCGTCGGCCTGATGGTGGCGCTGTCCCCCGCGCTCCTGCTCACCGCCTACATCAACTGGGACCTGCTCGCGGTCGCGCTGTCGGCGCTCGCGGTCGCCGCCTGGTCGGCGCGCCGCCCGGCGCTCGCGGGCGCGCTGCTCGGGCTGGCGATCGCCGCGAAGTTCTACCCGCTGCTGTTCCTCGGCCCGCTCGTCCTGCTGTGCGTCCGCGCCGGTCAGTGGCGCGCGATGGGTCGGCTCCTCGCCGGCACCGCGGGCGCGTGGCTGCTGGTCAACCTGCCGGTGATGGTCTTCGCGTGGGACGGCTGGCTGGAGTTCTACACCTTCAGCCAGAAGCGCGGCGTCGACTGGGGCTCGATCTTCTTCGTCCTGCAGGACCACGGGCTGCCGGAACCCGCCGGCGACACCGACCTGCTCAACCTGCTCGGCACCGGGACGTTCCTCGTCCTCGCCGCCGGTATCGCCGTCCTCGCGCTCGCCGCGCCGCGCCGCCCGCGGCTCGCGCAACTGCTGTTCCTGGTCCTCGTCGCGTTCATGCTGCCGAACAAGGTCTGGTCGCCGCAGTACGTCCTTTGGCTGCTGCCGCTCGCGGTGTTGGCTCGTCCTAAGCTGCCCGCGTTCGTCGCATGGCAGATCGGCGAAATCATCTACTTCTTCGGCATCTGGTGGTTCCTGCTGTCGGTGTCCGGGCAGACGCAGGGCGCGAACCTGTCCGACACCATGTCGGCTGTGCTGAGCATGGACGCACCCGAAGGCGGCATCAGCCAGGACGTGTACTCGCTGGCTCTGCTGGCCCGGTTCGTGACCGTCCTGGTGTTGGCAGCCCTTGTGGTCTGGGACATCTTGCGGCCGTCCGGTGACATCGTCCGGGCGAACGGTGTGGACGACCCGGCGGGCGGCGTCCTCGACGGCGCCGCGGACGTGGTGTCGCTGGGACGCTGGCGCGGCGCTCACCACCGCGCCGGCGTCCCAGCACCGTCCTGACCCGCCGGTGACGCTCGCTCGGCTCAGGTGAGCCGGTTGCGCAGCGCCTCGGCGAACCACTCGAAC
Organism: Actinomadura sp. NPDC049382; assembly: GCF_040677125.1. NCBI lineage: Bacteria > Bacillati > Actinomycetota > Actinomycetes > Streptosporangiales > Thermomonosporaceae > Actinomadura > Actinomadura sp. NPDC049382. The sequence goes on along the minus strand of NZ_JBFARO010000022.1, from coordinate 95,762 downwards.
GACGGAGTCATCGCGGGCCAGCTCGGCCAGCCGTTGATGACGGCGATCAGCTGCCAGTACCGCTCCGCGCGCGGGTCGGTACCGATCTCGATCTGCTGCAGCAGCTCCCGCCGGAACTCGGCGCCGTCCGCGGCGCCGTAGGCAGCCGCGTAGGCGGCCACCAGCTCGTCGACGACCGGACGGGCCGCGTCCGAGGCGGGCTCGATCCCGTCCGCGATCGCCGCCGCGATCTTCTCCCCCGTCACCCGGCCGAGGCCCTCCGGGTCCTCCGGGTAGCCGCCCCTCTCGATCTGGGCGGCCTGGTACTCGGCCATCCGCCGCACCGACGCCCGGAACCCCGGGTCGCCGACCAGCTCGGCCAGCTCGACCCAGGCGTCGACCTGCTCGGGCGCGGGGTCGTCCGGCAGCTCGGGCAGCCCGGACCGCATCTTCGCCTCGAAGTCGGGGTTCACGTCGAGCCCGGCGAACGACTCGTCGATGAAGTCGGTGATGATCCGCCGGCGCTCCTCGTCGGACAGCCGGGCCAGCTTGTTCATGATCTCGATCTCCTCCGGGGTGGATCCGCGTTTCGCCACCGCCCGCAGCACGGCCCGGCGCAGCCGGAGCGTCCGGATCTGCACGTCCAGCGCCTCCGCGTGCGCCGCCGCGACCTCCCCGACCCCGATCTCGCGGGCCAGCACCCGCTGGATCGTGCCGAGGTCGACGCCGAGGTCGCGCAGCGTCCGCACCAGGTCGAGGCGCGCGGCGGCCTCCGCGTCGTAGAGCCGGTAGCCGGCTTCGGTACGGCAGGTGGGCGGCACGACGCCTTCGTCGGAGTAGAACCGGATCGTCCGCACCGAGAGCCCGGTGCGCCGCGCCAGCTCCCCGATCGTGTACAAGGCGTCGCCGTCCATGCCCCTCACCCTGTGCCCTCCACCCGCTGGAGACTCAAGCCCAATACTCTCCCCGGCCGGTGGATACTCCGGGTCACCGGGCGTCACGGTACGTCCGCCGGGTACTCCGCCACCGCATCGTTCCTGGTCAGCGCGTCGCATCGGCGGCACGAGGGCGGTGTGCGACGATCGCGGGCGTCGCGCGGGACGTTTCGTGGCCGGAATCTGCCTGTATGGGGGGATTTTCTGCCGTATGCCGGGGAACTGCTCGCGGCGGGCGGGGGTCGGCCCGGCCCCCCGTGGACGGATCGCGGGGACGCGGGAACAGCCGGGGAGAGGACGTGGACGCGAACCAAGCACTGAACGAGCTGCTCGCGGGACGGCTGGAGCCGGGCGTCTACCAGTGGCGGACGGCCCCGGTACCGGGCGCGGTCGGCGACACCGGCTGGACGGAGCGGGCCGAGGAGGCCGGCTGGCGCGGGTTCCACCTCGACGGCCGCCGCGCCCGCGACAAGGCCGGGTTCCTCCGGGTGTGCGCCGCGGTGTTCGAGGCGCCGGCGCTGGCCGGCGGCGACTGGGACGACCTCTCCGCCGTCCTCAAGGACCTGTCGTGGGCGCCCGCGAAGCACGGCTACCTGGTGCTGTACGAGTCCTGGGCCGAACTGGCCGACACCGACCACAAGTCGCTGCGGATGGTCCTCGACGTGTTCGGCGACGCGGTCAAGGCGTGGCGCGCCACGTCCACCCCCATGACGGTGCTGATGTCCAGCGTAGGGGTGGAGGTGGCGGGCGTCCCTCGGCTGGCCTGAGCGGTCAGTACGTGCTGCTGGTGCTCGCGGCGAACATCGCGATGCCGAGGATGTAGAAGAGCAGGATCAGCAGCCAGCCGGCGCTGATCAGGTAGCCGAGGATCAGGCCGGTGACGGCCATGCCGTGGCCGCCCTCGCCGGTCCGCTTGATCTGGCTCAGCGACACGTGCCCGAAGATGACCGCCAGGACGGACGTGACACCGCACGCGAAGAACCCGATCAGCCCGCACACCAGCGACGCCGTCGCCATCCCGTTGGTCGGCGGGGCGACCGGCATCGAAGCCCCGTAGTAGTGGTGCTGCACGGCCGGGGGCTGGGAGTAGGACTGCGCGTAGGGGTCCTGCGACCCGTAGCCGTAGGGGTCGTAAGGGGGCTGTGCCATGTGCTTCCCGATCGGTTCGCGCGCCCGCCGCCGGAGAGGACGCGCGTGCGCTGAGGGCTGGATTCCGGATTATGCCAGTGTGACGTGACCTTCGGATTTTGTCGTCAGGCTGGTTGCACCCGGGTTAGATGCCGCGCACGCTGCGCGGGTTCCAGCGACTCCGCCCCTCAGAGCTTGGAACGCAGCCAGGCGATGTCGTCGGCCTGCCCCGCGGCGGGCGTCTCCACCACCACCGGGGCGCCCGCGGCCCTTACCACGGTGAGGATCAGCTCGGGGTCGATGCTGCCGCTGCCGAGGTTGGCGTGCCGGTCGGCGCCCGACCCGAACGCGTCCCGGCTGTCGTTGCAGTGCACCAGGTCGACGCGGCCGGTTATGGCCTTGATCCTGTCGACGGCGTCCACCAGTTCCTCGCCGGCCGCGTGCGCGTGGCAGGTGTCGAGGCAGAAGCCGAGCTTGCCGTCCAGCCCCGGAACCCCGGACAGCACCTCCCACAGCCGGGCGATGCGGTCGAACTTGCGCGCCATGGCGTTCCCGCCGCCCGCGGTGTTCTCGATGTAGACCGGAATCGGACACTCGACCCGCTCGAACACCTTCCGCCAGTTCTCGAAGCCCGTCTCGGGGTCGTCGTCCTTCAGCACGTGCCCGCCGTGCACGATCAGCGCCTTCGCCCCGATGGACGCGGCCGCCTCCAGCTGCTGCGTGAGGTTCTTGCGGCTCGGGATGCGGATCCGGTTGTTGGACGTCGCGACGTTGATCGTGTACGGAGCGTGCACGTACACGTCCACGCCGGAACCCGCCAGCGCCTCGACGCCCTCCGGCAGGACGGGCTTCTTCCAGCCCTGCGGGTCGCCCAGGAAGAACTGGACGACGTCCGCCCCGACCGCGCGGGCGTTGTCGAGCGGGTGCTGCTGGTCGACGTGGGCTCCGATGCGCATGCCGACGAGCCTATCCGCGCCCTCCGACACCCGGGACGCGTCAGAGCGAGAAGCCCCCGTTGCTCAGCGCGAAGCCGGTGCCGACGAACGCGGTGATCATGCCGATCACGTTCAGCCACCGCTCGTTGGTCGTCGCCGAGATCAGCTGCGAGTACAGCGAGAGCGGCAGCCCGATCACGCCCAGCACGGCACCGGGGAAGTGCGTCTCGGGGAACCACCCCAGGAACAGGGCGGCGACGCCGATGGTGATGGCCGCCACCGCCAGGACGCCCTGCAGCCGGCGGGGCTCCTGCTTGGTGCCGGCGCGGGCCGGCGTCCGCCGGGCGTCGGTTGCCTCCTGTGGCATCGGATCCTCCTCAGGTGGTGCTCCCGCGCTTGGGGCGCATGGTGAACGCGGGACCGGACGGACCATGCCCATAAAGGAATTCCCAGCCCGAGCAAAGATCAACCGGTGTGGGCGGTCGGAAAATGTCGGCGGCACCCGGTACTGTCGAACATGGATTCGAGAACACCGGCTCGGTCCGGCCCCCGAGGGGAAGCGGGGGAGAGCAGGAGGTTGCACACCGTGACGAAAGCGGAGTTGGGGCTCATTGGCGACGCGGAGCTCGTCGAGGAGCTGTCCCTGCTGACGACCCAGACCGCCCGCATGCGCGCCCGCATGGCCGACATCATGGCCGAACTGGAACGCCGCCGCTGCACCAGACCCACCCACCCGGCCCACCAACGCCACTGAAGGCGGGAACCGGCGCGCAGCCGGCCTGTGGGGGGCGACCCCCACACCCCCGACAAGGGCGGTACGAGCCGGCTCCCTTCGTTCCGCTGGCGCTCCACTACGGGAACCGGCTCGTACGCTGCCGACTGTTGGTAGCCTGTATCGGTCTCGCGGCAGGTGCGCCCGGCAATCCGGGGTCCGGCACCGCCGCGGCGGACGCAAGAGCCCTCCTGTCACGGAGAGACCGTGACCGCACCAGTCCAGAGGAGGTAGGGACACAGCATGCGTCGTTACGAACTCATGACCATCCTCGACCCCGCCATCGACGAGCGCACCGCGAACGCGGCGCTCGAGCCGTTCCTGAAGGTCGTCCGGGACGGCGGCGGCAGCGTCGAGAACGTCGACGTCTGGGGCCGCAAGCGCCTGGCGTACGAGATCCAGAAGAAGTCCGAAGGCATCTACGCGGTGATCGACCTTTCGGCCGAGCCTGCCACGGTCAAGGAGCTCGACCGGCAGCTCAACCTGAGCGAGTCGATCCTCCGCACCAAGGTCATCCGCCCCGAGGTCCACTGAGCCAGGCTCAGCCCTCTCATCAGCCGGAGCGAGCCCCATGGCAGGCGACACCGTAATCACGATCGTCGGGAACCTCGTCGAGGACCCGAATCTCCGCTTCACCCCGAGCGGCCAGGCCGTCGCGTCCTTCCGCATCGCCTCGACCCCGCGGTTCTTCGACCGCCAGTCGGGCGACTGGAAGGACGGCGAAGCCCTGTTCCTGACCTGCAACGTCTGGCGGCAGGCCGCCGAGAACGTCGCCGAGACCCTGCAGCGCGGCATGCGGGTCATCGTCCAGGGACGCCTCAAGCAGCGGTCGTACGAGACCCGCGAGGGTGAGAAGCGCACCGTCTTCGAGATCGAGGTCGACGAGGTCGGCCCGTCGCTGCGCAACGCCACCGCCAAGGTCAACAAGACCCAGCGGCAGGGCGGTGGCGGCGGCTTCGGCGGCGGTGGCGGCCAGGGCGGCGGCGGATTCGGCGGCGGCGGCCAGGACGGCGGCTTCGGAGGCGGCGGCGGCCAGCAGGGCGGCGGCGGCTTCGGAGGCGGCCAGCAGGGCGGCGCCCCGGCGGACCCGTGGGCCACCGGCGGCGGTGGCGGCGGCTACTCCGACGACCCGCCGTTCTAGGACCCGACGCTCCGGCGCGACCACGACACCATCCAGTACACGTCCATTCCCGCGTGAGCGGGGCTCTCCCAAAGGAGCACCACGATGGCGAAGCCACCTCCCCGCAAGCCGAAGAAGAAGGTTTGCGTTTTCTGCCAGGAGAAGATCTCCTACGTCGACTACAAGGACACGGTCCTGCTGCGGAAGTTCATCTCCGACCGCGGCAAGATCCGTGCTCGGCGGGTGACCGGCAACTGCACCCAGCACCAGCGGGACGTCGCCACGGCGATCAAGAACGCCCGCGAGATGGCGCTGCTGCCGTACACCAGCACCGCGCGCTGAGGCAGGGGGAAAGATCATGAAGCTCATCCTGACCCAGCAGGTCTCCGGGCTCGGCGAGCCCGGTGACGTCATCGAGGTCCGCGACGGCTACGGCCGCAACTACCTCGTCCCGCGCGGGTTCGCGATCAAGTGGACCCGGGGCGCGGAGAAGGAGATCGACTCCATCAAGAAGGCGCGTTCGGCTCGCGAGATCGCGACCGTCGAGCACGCCAAGGAGGTCGCCGACCAGCTCGGCGGCCTGCGCGTCACGCTGCGCACCCGGACCGGCAGCAACGGCCGCCTGTTCGGCGCGGTGACCGCCGCCGACATCGCCGCCGCGGTCCGCGCCGCCGACGGCCCCGACCTGGACCGCCGCCGCATCGAGATCGGCAACCCGATCAAGACCGTCGGCACCCACCGGGTCAGCGTGCGCCTGCACAGCGACGTCAGCGCCACGATCGACGTCAACGTCGTCGAGGGCTGACGCTCCACCGCACCACCGAACGGCCCCCGAGCCCACACAGGCTCGGGGGCCGTTTCGCGTCCACCCTCCGCTCGCCTGTGCGCAGCTCATCGTCTCCCGCCTCCCGCTGACTCCGTGGGCGGGGCGGCTTTGGATCCCGCAATCTCTTGCACAAGAGCAGGGCGAACGCGGTCCAAAGGGAGGGATCGTGCGCTGGGTTTCATGTGAAACGTCCCTGAACCGCCCTGTGTTTGGGTGATCGTCAGAGCGGCCATGACGTTCCGTGATCAGTTGATCCGGAATGAGGGGGACGGTGTGATCGCGCATTCGGGGGACGGCGCGGACGACCGGGACCGGCGCGGCCTGCCGGTGACGCGGCGGGCGATCATCGGCGGCCTGGCGGGGGCCGGCCTGCTGGAGATGCTCTCCATGGCGTCGCCACTCCGGAACGGGGCCATGGCGGACGAGGGGATCATGGCCCCCGGCCACTTCAGGGCGGAGACCCCGCACATCTACACGCGCGCGCAGTGGAACGCGAGATCGCCGAAGCGGGGGGCCAAGGTCCTGAAGCGGGCGCCGGACCACATCATCGTGCACCACACCGCCACGGCCAACACCAGCGACCTGTCGCTGTCCCACGCGTTCAACCTGTCGCGGTACATCCAGAACTTCCACATGGACAAGAACGGCTGGGACGACGCCGGCCAGCAGCTCACCATCAGCCGTGGCGGCATCGTGATGGAGGGCCGCAACCGCAGCCTGAAGGCGATCCGCGACGGCGAACTCGCGGTGGGGGCGCAGGTCCTGCACCACAACCAGCACACGATCGGCATCGAGAACGAGGGGACGTACACGTCGCGGGCGGTTCCCGGCAAGCTGTGGGGTTCGCTGGTGGAGGTGTGCGTGTGGCTGTGCCGACAGTACAACCTGGACCCGGCCGAGGCAATCGTCGGGCACCGCGACTACAACAAGACGTCATGCCCGGGCGACAGGCTCTACGCGCGGCTGCCCGAACTACGGCGTGCGGTCGCCGAACGCCTGGAGACGTCCAACCCGAGCCAGAGCAACGCCAACGACGGCTCCATCCTGTCGGTGCTGCCGTCCATCGACGACCTGACCTGACCCTTCCCTCAGGCGAAACGTCCGTCGGGGCGATGCCGACTGGGCGCGACTGTGGCTCAGGGTGATGGTGCGGGACGGGTGTCGGGCGGCGGTTCTGGCTTATCGGGCACGAGGTGGGCTTGTCAGGGGCGGGCTGTGGTCATGTGTCGGGGGTCGTGTAGCGGGTTCGGCGGCGGGCTATCTCGGGGTCGATGCCCTCGATCAGGGACCAGATGCCCGCGACGCGTTCCACCAGGGTCTCCGGAGGCAGCCCGGCCAGGCCCTCGGCCGCCAGGTCGTCGATCGCCTGCGTCAGCCGGGCCATCCGCTCGCCGTGTGTGGAACACATGTTCGAATCGTAGCGGGTGGGGTCGGTGGTGCGGGTGCGATTCCCAGGATTTTGCCTGGGCGGTCAGCGGACGGCTCCGGTGACCATCCAGCGGTCGCCGCGTGCGCGCAGGCCGAGGGTGATCATCCGGGTCAGCATCCACAGCCCGATCGCGAGCCACAGCCCGATGATGCCCGCGTCCGCCCGGAACAGGACGATCGCGGCGGGGAGGAAGACGATCGTCGCGATCAGCGTGGTCGCGGCGAGGTAGGCGCCGTCGCCGGCGCCGATCAGGATGCCGTCCAGAACGAACACCACGCCCGCCACCGGCTGCAGCAGCGCGACCAGGAGCAGCGAGGCGAGCAGTAGGTCGCGGACGTCGCCGTCCCCGGTGAACAGGCCGGGGAGCCACGGGCGCACGGCGAGGATGAGCAGGCCGAACACGATGCCGCAGCCGACGCCCCACCAGACCATCCGGCGCGTGATCGCCCGGGTGCCCTGGACGTCGGACGCGCCCAGGTAGCGCCCGGTGATGGCCTGCCCGGCGATCGCGATGGCGTCGAGCGCGAACGCCAGCAGCGTCCACACCTGGAAGCCGACCTGGTAGGCGGCGATCTCCTCGTCCCCCATCCGGGCGGCGATCGACGTGCCCACGATGAGGACGATGCGGAGCGCCGCCGTCCGCACCAGGAGGCCGAAGCCCGCCGTGGCGGACGTCCGCAGCCCGTCCAGGTCGGGGCGGACGGAGGCCCCATGGCGGCGTGCCGCGCGCAGGACGACGGCCGTGTAGACGACCGCGCTGCCCGTCTGGGCGAGGACGGTGCCCCAGGCCGACCCGGCGATCCCCCAGCCCAGGACGATCACGAACAGCACGTTGAGCAGCAGGTTCGCCGTGAACCCGCCGATGGAGACGGCGAGCGGCGTGCGCGTGTCCTGGAGGCCGCGCAGGACGCCGGTACCGGCGAGGACCAGCAGCATGGAGGGGATGCCGAAGAGGCTAACCCTGAGGTAGGTCACGGCGTACGGCGTCACAGAGGGGGACGCACCGAACGCGTCCACGATCCATGGGACGAGCGGCCAGCCGGCGACGATCAGCACCGCGCCGATGGCGACCGCCAGCCACATGCCGTCGATGCCCTGCCTGATCGCGGCGCGCATGTCGCCGGCGCCGACCTGCCGCGCGACCCCGGCGGTGGTGCCGTAGGCGAGGAAGACGCAGAGGTAGACGAGGGTGTTGAGGGCCTGGCCGGCGACTCCGAGCCCGCCGAGCTGGGCGGTGCCGAGATGCCCGACGATCGCCGAGTCCGAGAGCAGGAACAGCGGCTCGGCCACGAGCGCGCCGAAGGCCGGCACGGCGAGGCGCAGGATCTCGCGGTCGTGCGCGGTCGCGAGCCGCCGGGAAGTCGTCACCGCGCCGAGGTTACCACCGGGGTAACTCTCCTAAGAACTTCAAGCCTTACATGGGCGGGGACGGCCGACTTTCTTTCCCGCACAGCCGGTGGATGACGTTGCCGCAGGTCAGCCATATGGACCGGGAGTCGTCCACGGGAAATCCACAAAGTTGTCCACAGGTAGTGCACAACCCTAACGGCGTGTCTGCACAGGCAGTCCACAGGGTTGTCCACAGGCTGCTTTGCCCCCGGCCGCGCGGCCTCGCGAGAATGTCCGACGCGTCAGGTAGACGTGAGATGAACGGTCGGCGATGGGCGGACGGGGCCGCCGGCGGCCGAGATGAAGGGGGTGCGACGGTGAGCGTGGCCGACATCGGACCGCAGGAGCACGAGTTCGAACGCACCCCGCCGCACGACATCTCGGCGGAGCAGGGCGTCCTCGGCGGCATGCTGCTCTCCCAGGACGCCATCGCCGAGGTCGTCGAGCTGCTGCGCACCCCCGACTTCTACCGGCCCGCGCACCAGATCATCTACGACGTCATCCTCGACCTCTACGGCCGCGGCGACCCGGCCGACGCCGTCACCGTCGCCGGCGAGCTCACCAAGAACGGCGAGATCGCCCGGATCGGCGGCGCCCCCTACCTGCACACCCTGATCTCCCTGGTACCCACCGCGGCCAACGCCGGGTACTACGCCAAGATCGTCCACGAGCGGGCGATCCTGCGCCGCCTGGTGGAGACCGGCACCCGCATCGTCCAGATGGGCTACGCGGCGGACGGCGCCGACGCCGACGAGGTCCTCGACCGCGCCCAGGCCGAGGTCTTCGCCATCGCCGAGAAGCGCGCCGGCGAGGACTACGTCGCCCTGTCGGAGATCATGCCCGGCGCCCTGGACGAGATCGAGGCCATCGGCAGCCGCGGCGGCCAGATGGTCGGCTGCCCCACCGGCTTCGCCGACCTCGACGCCCTCACCAACGGCCTCCACCCCGGCCAGATGATCGTCGTGGCGGCACGCCCCGCCATGGGCAAGGCTTTGAGCGTGAATGCCCCACTTCCCACCCCTTCCGGGTGGACGACCATGGGGCAAGTGTCCGTCGGTGACCATCTGATCGGAGCCGACGGCAAACCGACCCGCGTGGTCGCCGCGACGGACGTGATGTACGGCCGTCCCTGCTACGAGGTCGAGTTCTCCGACGGGGAAGTCATCGTCGCCGACGCCCAGCACCAGTGGCGCACGTCGACGGTCATGGGCGGCGACGCTCCATCCTCGTCCGATGCCGCGCCGCAGCTCGCGAGCGGGGGCTGGGTCGCCGCCGATGCCGGAGCGGCTCGCGCCGGCCACGTCCGTGAAGACGTGGTCTCGAGCAGCGAACCGATGGACATCGGAACGATCTTCCCCATGGTCCTCTCCGGGGAGCGCGGTGGCTCGATCGGACGCTTCGGAACCGGGGTCGGGTCAGTCCCACATGCCCTCGGTCTCCTCGCCGCCACCGGAAGTCGCGCCTCCGGCCGCGACCGGTCGAAGGGGAACGCCCGGTGCGGTGGGCCGAGCGAATGCTCCCCGAAGTGGACGGCCCGACGTCGCGGCCGCCTCGACAGGGGCTTCGCGCAGCCATCCGAGATCACCAGTGCGGACACCGAGACGCGCAAGGCGGCCCATCGCCGTCACCGCGCCATCGCCGTCCCGCCGCAGGACATGCGGGCCGGGCGCATCCACTCGCGGATCCGGACGACCGAGCAGGTGTTCGCGTCGCTCCGGCACGCGGGCCGTCCCGCCCACACCGTGGAGGTCGCCGGCGCCTTCGACCTCCCGGAGGCCGAACTGCCCGTCGACCCGTACGTCCTGGGCGTGCTGCTCGGCGCCGGGGAGGCCGGAACCGACGGCATCACCTGCCTTGACCGCGAGGTCGTCGCTCAACTGGAGGCGACCGGCGCGCAGGTCGTCGAGGAGGCCGTCCCCGGCTGCTACCTGCTCCCCGGGACGCACCGCCGCCTCGGCCCGTCCGACGGCAGGCACATCCCCGCCCGGTACATGCGGGCGTCCGCGGCGCAGCGGCGGGCGCTGCTCGCCGGGCTGCTCGACGTCCGGGGCCACGTGGCCGCTGACGGGCGCGTCGACCTCGCCTTCTCCTCCGCCGAGCTCGCCGCAGAGGTGCACGAACTCATCCTCAGCCTGGGCCACCGCGCCGAGCTGACGACGACCGGCCCGGCAGAGGAGGCCGTTCACGAGATCGGCTTCACGCCCGCCGAGACGGTGTTCAGGCTGCCGCGCAAGGCGGCACGGCAGCCGAAGACCGTCTCCCCCGAGGCCCGGGTGCGGTACATCGTGGACGTCCGCCCCGTGGAGAGCGTGCCCGTGCGGTGCGTGCAGGTCGACAACGACGACCACATGTACCTGGCCGGGCGGCACTGCGTCCCGACGCACAACTCGACGCTCGCGCTCGACTTCGCCCGCGCCGCGTCCATCAAGCACGGCCTGACCTCGGCGTTCTTCAGCCTGGAGATGGGCCGCAACGAGATCACGATGCGGCTGCTGTCCGCCGAGGCGCGGGTGGCGCTACACGCGATGCGGTCCGGCACCATGCAAGACGAGGACTGGACGCGCCTCGCCCGCCGCATGAGCGAGGTCGCCGAGGCGCCGCTGTTCATCGACGACTCGCCCAACATGTCGATGATGGAGATCCGCGCGAAGTGCCGCCGCCTCAAGCAGCAGCACGACCTGCGGCTCGTCATCATCGACTACCTGCAGCTGATGACGTCCGGCAAGCGGGTGGAGAGCCGCCAGGTCGAGGTCTCGGAGTTCTCCCGCTCGCTGAAGCTCCTCGCCAAGGAACTCGGCGTCCCGGTCATCGCGCTGTCGCAGCTCAACCGAGGTCCCGAGCAGCGAACGGACAAAAAGCCCATGGTGTCCGACCTACGCGAATCGGGATCTATCGAGCAGGACGCCGACATGGTGATCCTGCTGCATCGCGAGGACGCCTATGAGAAGGAGTCGCCGCGCGCCGGTGAGGCCGACCTGATCGTCGCCAAGCACCGCAACGGCCCGACCGCCACGGTCACCGTCGCGTTCCAGGGCCACTACAGCCGCTTCGTCGACATGGCCCAGTAGCGGCGAACCGGCGGCGGCGTGCCCTGGCCGAGGCAGGGGCGGCGTGCGCCATAGCGCGTACTGAGAGCACTGCGGTTCCGATGCCACTGTCGCGGTAACGGTGGCGGGGGTCTCGACAAGTACGGGGTGTCACCGTAGTGAAGGAGAGACACGTGCGCTGTGGGTGCCCCCGTCCTCGGGGCTTCGATGGATGACCGCGAGGCCAGGTTCGAGGCGATCTACGCCGCGACCTACGAGCCGATCCTGGGATACGTGCTGCGCCGCTGCGCGTCCCCCGACGACGCCGCCGACGTGGTGGCGGAAACGTTCACGATCGCCTGGAGGCGGCTGGACGAGATCCCGTCCGGCGGCAGGGCGCGGTTGTGGCTGTACGGAGTCGCGCGCCGGGTGCTGGCCAACCACCGGCGGGGCGAGGCGCAGCGACGCCGCCGGACCACGGGCCTGCGCGACGAGATCGCGGCGGTCGAGACCGATCCGGTGGAGGCGTCGGCGATCGCCGCGGCGTTCCGCCGGCTGTCCGACGACGACCGCGAGCTGCTCGGGCTCGTCGCTTGGGAGGGGCTGGACCATGCCGCCATCGCGGCGGTCCTCGGCTGCTCGGCGGGCGCCGCGCGCGTCCGGCTGCATCGGGCGCGCAAACGCTTCGATCGCGCGCTGCGCTCCGATGCCAGGCCCGCGGCCGCGCCGCGTCCCATCACCGAACGGAGGTCTCTGACATGAAGCTCCACTCCACCGACGAGCTGGTCCGGTCGATGGCGCGCGTCCGCGACGAGTCCCTGGCGGGGGTCGCCGACCGGCCGGCCGCGCGGAGCCTGATGGAGGACGTCATCCGTGCCGAGACCGGCCCGCAGCCGAGGGCGGTGAAGCCGGCGCGCTTCCGGATGGGCGCGCGGCTCGCCGCGGTCGGGGCGCTGGCGGCGGTCGCCGTGGCCGGGGTCACCCTGCGCGGGGCGGACGACCCCGGAGGGCAGGGTGCGCCGCCCGCGCGGATCGCGCTCGGTACTCCGGCCGAGGCGGCGCACGTCCTCGACCGGGCCGCGGCCGTCGCCGTGACCAGGCCGTCCGCGGAGGCCGCGCCGCGCCAGTGGGTCTACACGAAGATGCGGCTGACGTCGTCGGCGAAGCCCGCGGGGATCGTCATCGGGGGCCCGTACAAGACCGACACCTGGGAGGTGTGGCGCCGCGGAGACGGCAAGCAGTACGCCGCCTACCAGGACGGCAGGCTGAGGGCCGGGCACGAGCTGGTGTCCTCGGCCGTCGCGAGCAGGTTCGAGCCGCTGCCCGGCGATCCCGCTGCGCTGCTGCGGAAGGTCCGTGGCGAGGGCGGCGACCAGATGGCCTTCGAAACGCTGGTCACGATCCTGCGCGACAGCTCCCACTCCCCGGAGACCGAGGCGGCGATCTTCCGGGCGATCAAGCTGATCCCGGGGGTGACGCCGGTGGAGGGCGAGGTCGAGATCGCCGGCCGCCCGGCGATCGCCTTGGGCCTGACGGTCGAAGGGTGGCTGCACGAAGAGGTGCTGCTCGATCCGAAGACGTACGCCTACCTCGGGGAACGCGCGATCGCCGTCAAGACCCGAACGTTCGCGTCGGAGGGCGGGCCCGCGGTCACGGTGAAGGCGGGGACGCTGCAGCGCCTCATGGTGCGCGTCGCCATCGGGGTCGTCGGGAAGTCGGGCGAGCGCCCCTGACACTCGGCGCGGCCCCGCCGCCGGGCGGGGCCGCCGCCGCGCGCTAGGTGTCGAGGCCGGACGGGCAGGGCGCGGGGGTGCGGCGGGTGAGGATGGCGAGGGCCTGTTCGCACCAGCGGAGGTTCTCGCGTTCGAAGGCCAGGCCGCGCATCAGGGTGAGATAGGGGCCGATGCGGTCGGCGGTGGCGAGGTGCTCTTCCTCGGTGCGGCCGTCCAGGAGGCGGGCGCGGAGGCGTTCGAAGCGGGCGACCTTGGATTCGGCCCAGGTCATGCGTTCGCGGATGGCGTTCATGACGGCGCGGACGTCGCCCGCGTCCACCGCCTGCACCTGGACCATCAGCTCCTCGCGGATCGCGCCGGGGCGCGGCGGGGTGGCGGTGAAGTCGTGGAGCGCGCGGCGGCCGGCGGCGGTGAGGGAGTAGAGGCGCTTGTTGGGGCGGCGCTCCTGCTGGACGACGCGCGCCCGGATCAGGCCCTCGCCCGCCATCTTGTCCAGTTCCCGGTAGAGCTGCTGCGGGGTGGCCATCCAGAAGTTGGCCACCCCGGCGTCGAAGCTCTTCGCCAGGTCATATCCCGATGCCTCGCCCTCCAGGAGCGTGGCCAGGACCGCGTTGCGCAGCGACATGGGTCCGAGCGTAGCGGCGGCGCGGAGCGCGGGTTTCCGGTGGTCGCGGGTGTGCTCGCCGGGGGGCATGGCCGGGACGCGCTGTGATCTGCGTCATCGGTGCGGGCTCTGGACGAGTGGTCGAGTGCGCGATTAGTGTCATCCGCACCTAGTCAACTAGTTTCCTATCGGGGGGCGCTCCCATGCATCCGTTCCGCCGGGCCGTGGAGGCCGGTGACATCGCCGCGCTGGAGTCGTTGTTCGCGGAGGACGCCGTGTTCACGAGTCCGGTCGTGTTCAAGCCGTACGCGGGGAAGGCGATCACCGCGGCGATCGTGCGGGGCGCGGCGCGGGTGTTCCAGGACATCCGCTACGTGCGGGAGATCGTCAGCGCGGACGGCCGCGACCACGCGCTGGTGTTCCAGGCGACGGTGAACGGGCTCCAGGTGCACGGATGCGACTTCCTGCACCTCGACGAGGACGGGCTGATCGACGATCTCACCGTGATGGTGCGGCCGCTGTCGGCGGCGACCGCGCTGGCCGAGGCGATGGGCGCCCAGTTCGACCGGATCCAACAGGAGGCCCTCGGCGCGCAGGCCGTGGAGTCGCCGTAGGAAGTCGGCGGCCGGGGTTACGCTGCGGGCATGCGCGCAGACGAGCGTCCCGCCCGGGTCGAGGACGTGCACGAGCTGGCCGCGGGAATGCCCCATGTCACGATCGCCCATGCGGCGGGCGGCAACCCCGTCTACCAGGTCGGGGGCAGGTCGTTCGTGTTCTTCCGCAACCCGCGCCCCGACGCGGTGGACCCGGGCACGGGCGAGCGGTACCCGGACGTGATCGTGTTCTGGGTGCCGTCCGAGTCCGACAAGCTGGCGCTCGTCCAGGACGAGGCGTCGCCGTTCTTCACGACCCCGCACTTCGACGGCCACCCCTCGGTGCTGCTGCGGGGAAGCCGGATCGGTGAGCTCACATTGCGGGAGCTCACCGAGGTCGTCCAGGACGCGTGGCTCTCGCGGGCTTCGCGGACGCGGGCGCAGAAGTGGCTGCGCGACCATCCGGCCGGGGCGTCCTAGCGGGGTGACACGGCGCGGAGCATCCGGAGTTGGCCGATCTCGGCGGCGTTCTTCATCAGTTCGGCGTTCACCCAGGCGAGGGTGTGGGCGACGGTGAATCCGGAGTCGTCCGGCCAGGGGAAGGGCGCGGGGGCGTCCAGGTCGGCGTCGGTGAGGTGGTCGAGGACGGTCAGCCATTCGCCGCGCAGGGTCCGCAGCCATTCGACGGCTTCGCTCGCGCCCGGCCATGCGATCTCCGTGCGTTCGCGCGGCGTCCGGCCCTGGAGATGGTCGGTGGTGACGCCCCACCACCAGCCGATGTGCCAGCTCAGCCAGGCGATGGTGGGCACGGGGACGGGGTCGGGTTCGGTGTCGGCCCAGTCCGCCGTCCACATTCCGTCGGCGGCTTGACGCATCGTCCAGCAGGTGGAGGCGGGTTCCCACAGGAAGTCCTCGGGGACGAGGCGCTCCAGGTGGTACTCGAACAGCGACCAGGTCAGGTCGAACTGCCAGCGCGGCAGATCGAGCGCGGCGGGGGTCAACGGGCGGGCCGGTCGAAGATGAGTTCGCGGCCGTCCTCTTCGTCCCACTGCTCGCCGATGAAGGTGAAGCCCCGGCCCGCGATCGTGGCGAGGGACGCCTGGTTGTCGGGGCTGATCGTGGCGCGGACGGTGGTGACGGACGGGTCGGCGGCGGCACGCTCCTGGAGGGCGGCGAGCATGGCGCGCGCGTAGCCCTTGCGGCGGTGCGCCGGGTCGACGGAGTAGGCGATCGTGACCGTGCCGTTCTCGGGCGCGCCGTGGAATCCGGCGTGGCCGACGACGTCCCCGTCCGGTTCGGCGACGGCGGCGCGCACGATCCACGGGGCGTGGGACGGGTCGCGCGCGATCTGGTCGAGGCGGAAGCGCCAGAGCGCCTTCGCCTCGTCGGTCGTGAAGTAGCCGGTGAGGGCGATGCCGGCGGCGGCGCTCGCCTTCGCGAGGTCTCCGTCGAGCAGTGCGGTCATCGCGGCGGCCGGCAGTTCGACGAGCCGGATCACGGGTGGCATAGGCGCCTCCTTGAGCGGGGAGGCGCCAAGCCTACGGCCGGGTTTCGGCCGGTCGCGACTGATTTACCGGCCCGGCACGTGGTGGTCGGCGAGGCGGGTGAGCAGGCCGGTGAACTGCTCGCGTTCGGCCGGGGACAGCGGGGCGAGGAGGTCGTCCTGGATGCCGGTGAGCACCTCGTCCAGCTCGCGGAGGTGGCGGGCGCCGGCCGCGGTGAGCGTGATGACGTTGCGGCGCCGGTCGGACGGGTCGGGGGAGCGGTCGACCAGGTCCTTGGCGGCGAGTTCGTTCAGCGCGGCGACGACGTCGCTGCGGTCGATGCCGGTGTGGCGGCCGAGGGCGGCCTGGCTGGCCGGGCCGTATTCGTCGAGGGCGGCGAGCAGCCGGTAGTGGTAGCCGCGGGCGCCGGCGCGGGCGAAGCCGGCGCCGACCAGGCGGTGGCTCTGCGCGGCGACCAGGCTGATCAGCCAGCTCGGGGCGTGCCGGAGGCGGGCGGGCGTCCGGGCGTCGGCCGTCGTCATGCCGTCCAGTCTAGCGGGTTGTTGGGGGCGCCAACGATCGCTATTGTTGGCTTAACCAATGTTGGAGTAACCAATCAATGGAGGGGTCATGGACGACCGTCAGCAGCTCGCCACGCTGGTCAGCCGCCTCGGGCGGTGGCTGGACGACAAGAGCCCCGGCGACGGGCGCGCCCTCTTCACCGAGGACGCGGAGGCGCACACCCTCGGCGGCGTCTCCAAGGGCATCGACGCCCTCGTCGCGCAGGCGCGCCGCAACCACGAGGTGCCGACCCAGCACTTCATCACCGATCCGCTCGTCGACCTCGACGGAGACTGCGCAACGGTCAGCGCGAACCTCCTCGTCGTCTTCGTTCGCGAGAACGGGCCGCGCATGCTGGGCGAGCGCTACGAGCTGGAGGCCGTCCGGACGCGGGACGGCTGGCGCATCTCCCGCGTCCAGGTCCGTCCGATCTGGGAGATCGAGCACGCCCTGTCCCCGAGCTAGGGGGACGTGAGGTCGTCTGAGAGGGCGCGTAGGCGGGCGCGGGCTTCGGGGTCGTATGCCTGCTCGTCCGCGCGAGCCTCTTGGAGGCCGTCGAAGAAGCGGCCGGAGACGCCGTCCAGTGCCGGATCGGTGACGAGGCGATGCGTCGCCTCCACGCCCTCCTCCAGCGTGCTGACCGGAGACGGGACCATCTTGGTCGGCATGAACGTGGCCGGGTGCAGGGCGTTCGCGGTGACGCCCGTCCCGGCCAGCTCGTCGGCGAGGTCGATGGTGAACAGGACCTGGGCGAGCTTGCTCTGGCAGTACGCCCCGAAGCTCCGGTAGCGGCGGGTGAGCATGACGTCGTCGAAGTCGATCGCCTGCTGGCCGATGCTGCTGACGTTCACGACGCGGGCCGGCGCCGACGCGACCAGGGTCGGCAGCAGCAGCCGGGTCAGCAGGTAGCCGGACAGGTAGTTCACCGCGAACGTCAGCTCGTGGCCGTCCGCGCTCGCCTGCCACGAGTCGGGCCCGCCGATGCCCGCGTTGTTGACCAGCACGTCCAGGCGCGGGTGGTCGGCGCGGACGGCCTCGGCGAGCGCGCGCGTCTCGGCGAGCGACGACAGGTCCGCCCGGTACCAGGACGCCCGGCCGCCGATCTCCTGCAGGGTCGCCTTGCCGCGCTGGTCGTCCCGCCCGTGGACGAGCACCGTCGCGCCTTCGGCGGCCAGCCGGGCGGCCAGGGCGCGACCGAGGCCGTCGGTCGCGCCCGTGATGAGGATGGTCTGCTGATCGATGGGACGCATGTTCCCCATCGTGCTCGGTGGAGCGGGGCGGCAATCCCGTTAGGGGCGGTCGAGGAAGTCCTGGACGAGCTTCACGAACTCGTGCGGCCGCTCCATCATGACGACGTGCCCGGTGTCCAGCTCGGTGTACTCGCTGCCCGCGATGCCGGCCGCCAGTTCCCGGTGGTTCTCGACCGGAATCGTCTGGTCCGCGGTGCAGCCGATCACCAGCGTCGGCGCCTCGATCTTCGGGAGCAGCTCCCGGATGTCGACCCGCCGGACGAGGTCCAGCTGGCGCAGCATGCCGTCCGTGGGGCGCATGAAGCCGTGGAGCTGCTCGGCCCCCTCCGTCCCGATCGCGTTCAGGAAGGCGCGGCTCGCGGAGGTGACCGTCCCGAGCCTGGCGAAGCCCTCGGGGCTGCCGGTGAGCGTGAGCCACAGCGTGATCAGCTGCCGGACGTACTCGTCCTCGCTGTGCGCGAACCCCGCGACGGGGATCAGCCGCCGGACGAGGTCGGGGCGCAGCGCGGCCGCGGCGGCGGCCGTCGGCGCGCCCAGCGAGAAGCCCAGCAGGTCCACCGGGCCGGTGCCGAGATCCTCGATCACGGCGATGACCTGGTGCGCGAGCGCCTCGATGGTGATCGGCGAGCCGTCGTCTTCGGCGGGATCGGACCCGGCCAGGTCGGGCAGGACCACGGTGCGCCCGCCGGTGAAGCGGTCGGTGAGCATGTCCCACATGGCCGAGCCGGGGCCCACGCCGTGGACGAGGACGAGGGCGGGGCCGGAGCCCTCCGTGCGGTAGGCGATGCGAGCGTTTCCAACGGTCAGGTTCGTCATGCCCCCGACCCTGCCGCCGTACGGCCCGGATGAGGAGCGGACCGTTCTGACTAGGACAAGCGGTCCCAGGCTCGGGCGGGGCCGAGCGGGGACCATGGAGGCATGGACATGAACCGGCGCGACCTCGCCGACTTCCTCCGCCGCTCCCGGGAGCGGCTGCGGCCGCGGGACGTCGGCCTGGCGGAGGGGCCGCGGCGGCGCACGCCGGGGCTGCGCCGCGAGGAGGTGTCGCAGCTCGCGGGCATGTCCGCGGACTACTACATGCGCCTTGAGCAGGCCCGCAGCCCGCAGCCGTCCACCCAGCTCCTCGCCGCGCTCGCCCGCGCGCTGCGGCTGACCGCGGACGAGCGCGACCACCTGTACGTCCTCGCCGGGCACCGGCCGCCCGCCGGGCCCTTCGCCGGCGAGCACGTCCGGCCGGGCCTGCTGTACCTCCTCGACCGGCTGACCGAGACGCCCGCGCAGATCCTCGGCGACCTCGGCGACCTGCTCGCGCAGAACGCCCTGTCCGAGGCCCTGTTCGGCTGCGTCTGCACCGTGGACGGGCCCGACCGCAACATCGTCTGGCGGTGGTTCACCGACCCGTTCGTCCGGGAGGCGTACCCGCCGGAGGAGCGCGACCACTACAGCCGCCTGCACGTCGCCGACCTGCGGGCCGCCGTCGCGCGGCGCGGCGCCGACGAGGCGGCGCGGGCCGTCGTGCGGCGGCTCCGCGCGGCCAGCGACGAGTTCGCCGGGCTGTGGGATCTGCACGAGGTCGCCGTCCGCCGCACGAGCCGGATGAGGGTGGTGCATCCGCAGGTCGGGCCGATCGAGTTCGACGCGGAGGTCCTGCTCACGCCGGCCGAGGACCAGCGCCTCGTCGCCTTCACCCCGCCGCCCGGCAGTTCCACGGCCGACGCCCTCGCGCTGCTGCGCGTCATCGGCCCCGAGACCGCCCACCGCAGCCACATCTGAGGCCGCGGTGGGCGGGTCACGCGGGGGCGCGGCGCAGCCGCCAGAGGGACGTCGTCTCGGCGGCGCGGGCCGCGTGGAGCGGGTCGTCGGGGTCGGCGGCGCGCGGATGGACGGGCCTGGTGTCGAGCTTCCCGGCCACCTCCAGACCGGACGCGTCGAACAGCGCGCGGAGGTCGTCGCGGGTGCGGAGCCCGAGGTGTTCGGCCAGGTCGGACAGGATCAGCCAGCCTTCGCCGCCGGGTTCGAGATGGCCGGCGAGGCCGGTGAGGAAGCCGCGCAGCATCCGCCCGCCCGGGTCGTAGACGGCGTGTTCCAGGGGCGAGCTGGGCTTGGCGGGCACCCAGGGCGGGTTGCACACGATGAGCCCGGCCCGTCCTGCCGGGAAAAGGTCGGCTCGGACGACCTCGACCTGCTTCCCGACGTCCAGACGGTCGACGTTCTCCTGGGCGCAGGCAAGCGCGCGCGGGTCGAGGTCAGTGGCGACGACGTGCTCCACACCGCGACGGGCTAGAACCGCCGCCAGGACACCTGTGCCGGTGCCTATGTCGAACGCCGTCTTGGTGGACGGGAGCGGCGCTTCGTTGACGAGGTCGACGTACTCCCCTCTGACCGGTGAGAAGACGCCGTAGTGCGGGTGTATCCGGTCGCCGCCCAGCGCTGGGATGGGCACGCCCTTCACACGCCATTCATGTGCGCCGATCAGCCCGAGCAACTCGCGCAGTGACGTCACGTAGGACTGGTCGTCCGGCCCGTACGCCTCCGTACAGGCGTCCTGGACGGACGGTGCGCGACGCAGCGGGATCACGTGTCCCGGGTCGAACGGTATGAGCAGCATGCCCAGCGTCCGCGCGCGCTGGGCCCGTGCCTGGCGGTACAGGTGAAATGCCTGGACCTGGGACGGTTCCGGCTTGCGCCTGGCCCGGCGCGGCGGCCGGTCGATCCGGCGCGCCATCGCGGTGAGGAGCTGCCGCGCGTTCTGGAAGTCGCCGCGCCACAGCAGGGCGGTGCCTTCGCAGGCCAGCCGGTAGGCGTCGTCCGCGCGGGTCTCGTCGTCCGCGACCACGACGCGGCGCGGCGGCGGCGCGCCGCTCTCCGACCGCCAGCGGACGCGATGGTCCCGGCCGTCCTCCCGCCAGGAGATCTCGTCCACACCTGTACGGTATCGGCGTGCGTCTTCCTGGGCCATTTCATGTGCTGAACGAGGGGCTCGCCTTCGTCCTGGAGGTCGCGGCCATCGTCGCGCTGGCCTGGTGGGGTTTCACCACGGGCGGCAACGTCGTCGTCAACATCGCCTTGGGAATCGGGACGCCGGTGGGCGCGATGGTCCTGTGGGGCTTGTTTGCTGCGCCGCGCGCCCGGTTCAAGGTCGCGCTGCCGTTTGTCCTTCTGGTCAAGGCCATCGTCTTCGGTGCGGGTGCCCTGGCGTTCTATGGCGTGGACCATGCGACGTTGGCCATCGTGTTCGCCGTTATAGCCGTCCTCAACACCGTGCTGGCCACGCTGGACCGCGAAGCCCACTTCCGTACGGCGGCCGATCAAGGCTCCTAGGCGACGCCTAGGCGAGGTCGGCGCTGGAGCGGCAGGTGGACCTCTCGGCGAGCCTGTGCAGGGCGGCCTCCGACGGCGACCCCGGTTCGGCCGCGTAGAGCATCAGGCGGCTCAGGTCCGGGTCGCCCGGCAGGTGCAAGGTCTCGAACGGCAGGACGAGCCGTCCGACCTCCGGGTGGTCGATACGGGCCTCGCCGTGCGTCAGGTCCGATACGTGGTGCGCCGACCACATCTGGTGGAAATCAGGGCTCCGCTCCCGCAGGCACTCGATGACCGCGCGCAGGTTCGGGTCGTCCGGGTCCTGGCCGGAACGGAACCGAAGGTAGGCGGCGTTGCGCCGGGCAACGGTCGGCCAGTTGTCGCCCAGCCGCGCCTTGTAGTCGGGGTTGAGGTGGATCTGGTGCGACCAGGTCCGCTCGTCCGGCGGGACGCTCGCCAGGTCGACGAACACGGCGGCGGTGAGCCGGTTCCACGCGACCACGTTCGTGTAGTGCCCGACCACGTACGCGGGCGCGTGGGTGAACGAGTCGAGCAGGTGCTGCAGGGGAGCCCGCAGGCGCGGCGGCGCGGTGATGGGCGCGCGGCGCGGCGGGTGCGCGAGGCGGTGCAGGTGGTCGTGCTCGTCACCGTCGAGCCGCAGCGCCCGGGAGATCGCGTCCAGGACGTCGGTGGACACGCCGTCGGCCGTCCCCTGCTCCAGCCGGATGTAGTACGCGACGCTGACGCCGGCGAGCTGCGCCAGCTCCTCGCGCCGCAGGCCGGGCACGCGGCGCCGTGTCCCGTAGGAGGGCAGGCCGGCGTCCTCGGGGCGCAGCCGCGCACGCCGCGACTTGAGGAACTCGCCCAGCTCGCCGTTCCGTGCCATGCCGCAGAGGCTATCCAGCCCGGAGCCTGCTACTGGGAGTGGTACGAACGAGCGGGGTCTGGGTAGGCGCGCCCAACGCAGCGATGGTCTCCTGCATGACCGCATTGACCACCGCCGTGTCCGCTCCTGAGCGGATGTCGTCGCGGCACAAGCTGATCCTGACTCTTCTTCTCGGCGCGCAGTTCATGCTCGCCATCGACTTCTCCATCCTCAACGTGGCGCTGCCGGTCGTCGGCAAGGGCCTGGGCTTCGGGCTGGACGAGCTGCAGTGGATCGCCACGGCGTTCGCCCTTCCCGCCGCCGGATTCACGCTGCTGTTCGGCCGTGTGGCCGACCTGTTCGGACGCCGCCGGATGCTGCTCGCGGGCATGGCGCTCTTGGCCGGAGGGTCGCTGATCGGCGGGATGGCCACGTCACCGGCGATGCTGCTCACGGGCCGGGTTCTGCAGGGGCTCGCCACGGCGATCGCCACACCGGCGGCCCTGTCACTGATCACGACGTCCTTCCCGGAGGGCCCGCTCCGGACCCGCGCGCTCGGGCTCAGCGGCGCCCTCATGTCCGCCGGGTTCACGGTCGGCGCGATCCTCGGCGGCGTCCTCACCGACCTGCTGAGCTGGCGCTGGGCGTTCCTGGTCAACGTCCCGGTGGCGGTGCTGATCCTCGCGGTCACGCCCGCCGTCATTGCGGAGAGCCGCTCCCGGGACGGGGCGAGCCTGGACGTTCCGGGCGCGGTGACCGTGACCGGCGGGCTGCTCGCCCTGGTCTACGGGATCACCTCCGCCGGGTCGGCCGGCTGGAGTTCGCCGCCCGCGCTCGGCGCCCTCGCCGCCGCCGTGCTGCTGCTGGCCGCGTTCGTGCTGGTCGAGCGGCGCTCACCCGCCCCGCTCGCGCCGCTGCGCGTGCTGACCCGCCGGACGGTCGCCTGGGGCAACGTGGCCGGGTTCGTCGCGTTCGCCACCGAGACGTCGCTGGTGTTCCTGATGACCCTGTACCTGCAGAAGGTCCTGGACTTCACGGCACTCACGACCGGGCTCGCGCTCGGCGTCCTCGGCGCCGGGACGTTCGCCGGCGGCGTCGCCGCGCCCCGGATCATGGGCCGGCTCGGCGGCCGGGGGACGCTGGTCGCCGGGCTCGTCCTGCAGGCCGCCGCGACCGCCGCGCTGCTCGGCCTCGGGGAGTCGCGCGGCTCCCTCGGGCTGCTGCTCGCCGCGACCGCGATCGGCGGTTTCGGGAATCTCGTCGCGATCGTCGCGTTCATGGGGACCGCGACGTCCGGGCTGCCGGACGGCGAGCAGGGCCTCGCGACCGGCCTCGCCACGATGACGCAGCAGGTCGCCATCACCCTCGGCATCCCGGTGATGAGCGCGGTGGCCACGGCGAACGCGTCCGTCCTCGGCGGGCTCCACCTCGCGACCGCGGTGAACGCCCTGATCGCCCTCGCGGGCGCGGCCCTCGTCGGGTCGTTCCTGCGCCGCTCCGGCGACCGGTGAAGGAGACCGCCATGGACCTCGAACTCGACGGCAGGGTGTACATCGTGACGGGCGCGTCCGCCGGGATCGGCGCGGCCGCCGCCCGGCTGCTCGCCGAGGAGGGCGCGCATGTCGTCGGCGTCGCGCGCTCGTCCGCCGACGTGGCCGCCGACCTCACCGACCCCGCCGCCGCGCAGCGCGTCGTCGACGCCGCCCTGGCGCGCCACGGGCGGCTGGACGGCCTGGTCAACAACGCCGGCGCCCTCGAATCCCGGATCGGCTTCCTCGACGTGACCGACGATCAGTGGCACGCGACGTTCGAGCTGAACTTCCATGCCGCCGTGCGCATGGCCCGCGCCGCGCTGCCGGCCTTGATCGACCAGGGAGCGGGGAGCATCGTGCACGTTTCCAGCGAAGCCGGGCGGTTCCCTGACACGCCGCTGGTGGACTACGCCGCGTCCAAGACGGCCCTTCTGTCGGTGTCCAAGACGCTGGCGGGGGAGTTCGGCCGCTGTGGCATCCGCTCCAACGTCGTCACGCCCGGCCCCACACGGACACGGTTGTGGGACGAGCCCGGAGGGTTCGCCGAGCAACTGGCCGCCCAGTACGACCTTCCGGTGGAGGAGGCGATCGAGCGGTTCGTCCACGAGGAACGGCGGCTCCCAACAGGACGTCTTGGCACGCCCCAGGACGTCGCCCGTGTCATCGCCTACCTGCTGTCCCCACTGGCCGTTCAGGTCACGGGCGCCGAATGGACGGTGGACGGAGGAGCACTACGCCAGATCTGAGGGGCCAGATACCGCGTGCCGGACGCCGCGCAGGCGTCCGGCACCTCCCCGCTCACTCGCCTTCAGGCCGGGACCATGTCGAGGAACCCGGTCACCCGCTCGAACCGGCCGTCGTCCCCGAAGACCGCCACGTCGAAGCCGGCGGCGATCGCCTCCCCGCCCTCGGGGCCGAGCTCCCAGGTGAAGCGGGCCACGTTGTGGTGGGCGTCCACGGTGCCAGCCGGACGGAACACCAGGCCGGGGAACTGCTGCTGCGCGGCGCCGATGAACGCGTCGATGGCGTCCCGGCCCTCGGCCGCGCCGAGCGGGTCCACGTAGACCGGGTTCTCCGTCCACAGTTCGTCGATCGCGGCGCGGCGCGCGGCCGGGTCCTTCTCGTTCCAGATCGCCAGGTACCGCTCGACCCGCTGCTGAACGTCGTTCATGTCATGACTCCCGTCTGATCGACCGGGTTCGTCTCCCGGTGCCCCTCACGCTGCCAGCGCCCCGGCGGAAGATCGATTACTTGGGACGTCATGTACCTGCGACGTCATGCCCGTCCGGCGCCCCGTCCCTCACTCGACGGTGATCGCGGCGACGGCGGCGCGGGCGAGGCGCTCGGCCTCCTGGACGGCCTCGTCACGGGAGTCCCGCTTCTCCGGGGGCGCGTAGACGAGCCAAGCGACGACGTTGGCTTTGCGCGCGGAGACCTGGATCTGGTGGACGCGGGTGCCGTCCTGGTAGGCGGCCGTGACGATCGTGGCCTCGTCGCCGATGCCCGGCAGTTTGCGGGCGCCCTCATCGTCGAGCGTGGGCCCGCCAGGTCCTTCACGGAACCGCTCCTCGGCGCGCTCTATCCCGCCGTCCATGCCAATGGCGTACCTGAAGAGCGTGTACTTGAGCGACAGCGAATCGCCGAACCGGCACTTCTCTTCGTCGTCGTTCGGAAGCCGCTGAGGTGCCTGCTTGGGGAACATCACCTTGGCGGTGGGCTCGATCACGTGGCACGCGTTGGGAAGGCGCACCGCCTCCTCGCGTCCGGGCCAGGAGGAGTGGTGCCAGACCGGATCGAAGGCCACGAAGAGGGCCGTCCATGCCGCGAGAATCGCCAGATGGGTGAAGGCGTAGCGCCACGTCAGGAGCGACCGTCCGCGCACCGCGCCGGTCCCGGCCCGGCGGGACAGGTCGGCCAGGGCGGCGTCGAACTCGCGATCATGCCCGAAGCGCAGCCGGACGGGCGCCGCCAGGGTCACCTCGGTGGAGCCGTCGGCCGCCACCACCGACTCCGTCCACAGGCGGCGGCGCAGCTCAAGCCGCTCGATGCCGTCCCAGGTCAGTGACTTCTCCCCGACCGGGTCGTCCTTGCTGCGCAGCCCGCGCGGATCGAGCGTCACCCGGCCCACCGCGAGCGGTATCGCGCGCCCGGCGGCGGCCAGTCCCATGAAGGCGATGCACAGGCTGGGGACGAAAACCTCGATCGTGAACAGATATACCGCGATGCCGACGAGCAGGGCGCCGAACACGATCAGCGCACGGGCCGCGTAGCGGAGCGTGCGCGGCGGCCTCAGCACCACCTCGCCGGATGCGGCGGATCCCGCTGATCCGTCGGCGTCGTGGGACGGTAACAAGCCGCCGTCGGGCTGGTTCTCCATGGGTTCCCCTCGCCGGTGCCGGTCGGGGGACGATCGTAGTACCGGTGATGATGATGTCGTTTTCTCGCTAGTGAGGGCGTATCGCCATCGGTGATGCTGGAGGCATGCACGATGACGTGGAGAGGTGCGTGCGGGCCGTCCAGTCGAAGGACGCCCGCTTCGACGGGTGGTTCTTCACCGGGGTGGTGACCACCGGGATCTACTGCCGGCCAAGCTGCCCGGTCGTCCCGCCCAAGCCCGAGAACATGCGCTTCTACCCCAGTGCGGCCGCGGCCCAGCAGGCCGGTTTCCGGGCCTGCAAGCGCTGCCGGCCCGACACCTCCCCCGGCTCGCCCGAGTGGAACCACAGGGCGGACGTCGTCGCACGGGCCATGCGCCTCATCGCGGACGGTGTCGTCGACCGGGAGGGCGTGCCGGGCCTTGCCGGACGCCTCGGCTACAGCACGCGCCAGATAGAGCGGCAGCTCAACGCGGAACTGGGCGCGGGCCCGCTCGCTCTGGCACGAGCCCAGCGCGCCCAGACGGCACGGCTGCTCATCGAAACGACACCCCTGCCGATGGGGGACGTCGCTTTCGCGGCGGGGTTCGCGAGTATCCGCGCCTTCAACGACACCGTGCGCGAGGTGTTCGCGCTTACGCCCACCGCACTGCGCGACCGTGTCGCCAAGGGACATCCTCCTGGCGGGTCAGGCGTTCTCGCTCTGCGGTTGCCGTTCCGTACGCCGCTCTGCCCGGACAACCTGTTCGGCCATCTCACCGCCACCGCGGTGCCAGGCGTCGAGGAATGGCGGGACGGCGCGTTCCGCCGCGCCATGCGCCTGCCCCACGGGCACGGCATCGCGACCCTCCGGCCCCAGCCCGACCATGTCGCCTGCACGCTCAGCCTCAGCGACCTCCGCGACCTGACCATCGCGATCAGCCGCTGCCGCTGGATGCTCGACCTGGACGCCGACCCCGTCGCCGTGGACGACCTGCTCCGCGCCGACCCCGTCCTGGCCCCGCTGGTCGACAAGGCCCCCGGACGGCGCGTCCCCAGGACCGTGGACGGGCCCGAGTTCGCCGTGCGGGCCGTCCTGGGGCAGCAGGTCTCCACGGCCGCCGCCCGCACCCATGCGGGCCGCCTAGTCACCGCCTACGGCGACCCCATAGACGATCCGGGCGGTGGCCTCACGCACCTGTTCCCGACACCGGCCGCACTGGCGCAACTAGACCCGGAGACGCTCGCCTTCCCCAAGACCCGGCGCACCACCCTCACAAACCTTGTCAGTGCGCTCGCGAGCGGCGAGATCGACCTGGGCGTAGGGAGCGACTGGGAAGAGGCCCGCGCGCGCTTGGCCGAGCTACCCGGCTTCGGCCCGTGGACCATCGAGACCATCGCGATGCGTGCTCTCGGTGACCCGGACGCGTTCATCCCCAGCGACCTGGGGGTCCGGGCCGCCGCCAAGTATCTGGACCTTCCCTCGACACCGGCCGCCCTCGCCAAGCGCGCCGCTCCATGGCGTCCTTGGCGCGCCTACGCCGTCCAGTACCTGTGGGCGACGAGCGACCATCCCATCAACCTGCTTCCAGCACACTGAGGAACCTCATGACTTCACACGTCGTCCTGGACAGCCCCGTCGGCCCCCTCACCGTGGTGGCCGTAGACGGTGGCCTGGCCGGGCTCTACATGGAGAAGCAGCGCCACCTTCCGCCTGAAGAGACCTTCGGCGCACCCGGTGACCCTGACGCCGAACCCTTCGCGACCGTCGCCAAGCAGCTCACCGCGTACTTCGCAGGGGAACTGACCGAATTCGACGTCCCGCTCAACCTTCGCGGGACGCCCTTCCAGCAGCGCGTCTGGGCGGCGCTCCAGGAGATCCCCTACGGCCGGACCACGACGTACGGCGAACTCGCCGTCGAGATCGGCAGCCCGTCCGCGTCCCGCGCGGTCGGCCTCGCGAACGGGCGCAATCCGGTCAGCGTCATCGTCCCCTGCCACCGCGTCGTCGGCTCCACCGGCTCCCTCACCGGCTACGGAGGCGGCCTCGACCGCAAGCGCTACCTGCTCGACTTCGAGCGCAGGACGCGCACCGCGGCCGAGGAGGCGACTCTCTTCTGACGCGTTCTGTCAGACCCGGCGGCTACCGTGCAGGGCGTAGACGCTCACCGATGGAAGGCTGACCGAGGTGGAGTTCCGAGTCGACCGGCAGACGCTCGCCGACGCCGTCGCATGGGCGGCGCGGACGCTCCCGGCGCGTCCCGCCCTCCCCGTCCTCGCGGGCATGCTCATCGAGGTGACCGACGAGGGCGAGCTCACGCTCGCCGGGTTCGACTACGAGGTGTCGGCCCACGCCCGTGAGGACGCCGACGTCGCCGAGCCGGGCCGGGCGCTCGTCCCGGGCCGGCTCCTCGCGGACATCGTCCGGAACCTCCCGCCGCACCCCGTGGAGGTGTTCACCAAGGGCTCCGAGGTGGTGGTCCGCTGCGGCCCCGCCGAGTTCGGCCTGCTGACGCTGCCCGTCGAGGACTACCCCACCCTCCCCGAGCCGCCCGCCCGCGCCGGCACCGTCCCCGGCGACCTGTTCGCCGCCGCCGTCGCCCAGGTCACCCCGGCCGCCGGGCGCGACGACACGCTGCCCATGCTCACCGGCGTCCGCGTCGACATCGAGGGCGACACGATGTGGCTGGCCTGCACCGACCGCTACCGCATCGCCGCCCGCGAGCTGACCTGGTCGCCCGACGACCCCGCCTTCACCGCCGGCGTCGTCGTGCCCGCCCGCACCCTCGCCGACACCGCCAAGGCGATCAAGCGCGGCGCGGAGGTCGCGATCGACCTCGGCGGCGCCGGCGACACCCTCATCGGCGTCTCCGGCGGCGGCCGCCGCATGACCAGCCGCCTGCTGGACGACCAGTACATCAACTACCGGTCGCGGCTCACCGGCACCTGGACGTCCGTCGCCGAGATCCGCGTCGCGCCGTTCGTCGAGGCGATCAAGCGCGCCGCCCTCGTCACCGAGCGCGGCACCCCGATCCGGCTGGCCTTCACCGCCGACGAGGTCCGCATCCGCGCCGCCACGGGCGACTCCGCCCGCGCCAACGAGGCCCTGCCCGCGTCCCTCACCGGCGAGGACATCGACATCGCGTTCGCCCCCCAGTTCCTCCTGGACGGCCTCGCCGGTATCGACACCGAGTACGCCCGCCTCGAATGCGCCGGCCCCACCAAGGCCGCCCTCCTCACCGCCATCCCCGACAAGAAGGACGACGAGGAAGCCCCCGAAGAAACCGACACCGGCTACCGCTACCTGGCCATGCCCGTCCGCCTGACCTCCTGACCCGCCCCACGCATCGGCCGGGGCACGGACCGCAGGACGGCGGCCATCAGCGTCAAGCCGACCGCGATGCTCACCAGGTGCTGCACGACGGCCACCGACGTGTACTCGGCGGTCACGAAGCCCCCGGGCCGGAGGATCGCCATCGGCAGCTTCCAGCCGCTCCACGCGAACAGCGAGCCCGAAGCCGCGAAGGCCAGCGTCATGGGAACCCACCGCGGCAGCCGGGCGGGCCGACCGAGCGTGAGCGCCCACACGCTCCACGCGCCGAGCAGGGCCCACAGCGCCGAACTCCCGTTCAGCAGCCGCCCGTTCAGATCCCAGTGATCGCGGTGGGCCGGGTCGAGGCCGACCGTCCCGCCCAGCGCCCAGTACGTCCAGAGCAGCCCCAGCGCGACGGCCGCCGCCCCCGCCACCGCGACCACCGGCGACGGACGGCCAGGCCCGTCCCCGACCCGGCCGGCGAACGCCCTCGGCCATCGCTCCCGCAGGTAGACCGGCACGGCCACGGCCAGCCCGGCGGCCATCCCGATGAAGCCGATCGTGAGGAAGACCGTCTCCCACTGCGGAACCGAGCCGGAGTCATCCGATCCCGAACCGCCCCCGCCCGAGCCGCCCCCGAACGCGCCGATCACCCCGCTGACCAGCGCGTACGGAAGCATCGGAACCAGGAAGCCCGACCCCACCCACGAGAAGAAAACGACCGGTGCGGCGGGCAGCCGGCGCCCCCAGGGCCGGGCCAGCGCCAGCCCCAGCACGACCCCGGTCACCGCCATCACCACGGTGACGGAGTTGAGCGCCACCCAGTCCGCGGTGCCGAAGTCGTCCGGACGGTGCCCGAGTAAGGCCGCCGCGACCCACACGACCTTGACGACGAGATACAGCGCCATGCTGAGCGCTGCGCCATATCCGGCGAACCGACCCACGGCGCTCCACCGCGCGTCCACTGCTGGAAGCCTTGCCGAACCCTCCACCTCGGACTCTCCCCGCTTGAGACCCGACCGACAACGGCGAGCCTCCCGGAGCCGTCCGTCCCGAAGCACCCGCCACGGAAGGAAATGCGGCAGATCCACTCCCCCGTACGGGGGAAGCAAGACGGGACTTAGAGGTCCAGCACGGCGAGGATGAAGCGGACCTCGTCGTCGCCGGCATTCCCGTACGAGTGAGGACGGTCGCCGACGAACACGGCCGCGGCCCCCTCCTCGACGAGATCCGTCCGGCCGTCCACCCCGAGCGTCAGCGTGCCCTGCTCCACGTAGACGATCTCCTTGGTGCCGGGCACATGCGCGTCGCTCTCCCGCGTCTCCCCGGGTTGCAGCACCCAGTTCCACAGCTCCAGCGACGGCCTCGGGTCGCTCCCGGCCAGCAGCGTCCCCGTCCCGCCGCGCTCGCCCTCCCACAGGACGACGTGCCGCTCCGGCCGGAACATCCGCACCGGCGGCTCCTCCTCCACCTGCACGAGCCGCGTCAGCGGCACACCGAGCGCGTCCGAGATGCGGATGAGCGTGCCCAGGTTCGGGTTGCCGCGCCCCTGCTCCAGCCCGACCAGCACGCCCTTGCTCACCCCGGCGCGTCCGGCCAGCTCGTCCAGGCTCCATCCGTGACCGGCCCGCAGCGCCCGCACGGTCCGCGCGACGGCCTCCCCGATCGCCTCCTGCCCGCTCAAGCGCCCTCCCGGCCCCATCGTCTCCGCACGACCAGTCTCCCGCAGCACCACCCGGCCCCGAACCGGCGGCACACGCTCTCCGCCCCGCCGCCCGTGCGCGTTATGGCGGATGCGAAGGCGCCGGTGAATCATCAGGCGGATGAACCCCTGCACCTTCTGCGAGATCATCGCCGGCCGGCTGCCGTCCTACCGCGTGGCCGAGGACGAGCACACGGTCGCATTCCTGGACATCGCACCTGCCAACCCAGGGCACACCCTCGTCGTACCGCGCGCGCACGCGGCGAACATCTGGGACATCCCCGCAGCCGCCTACGGTCAGGTGGCGCAGATGGTCCACAAGGTCGCTGCCTTGCTGAGCGCGACCCTCGCACCGGACGGCCTCAACATCGTCCAGGCCAACGGTGAGGCGGCCTGGCAGGAGGTGTTCCACCTCCATGTCCACCTCGTTCCCCGTTGGCACGGTGACGACCTACGCCTGATGTGGCACGCGACGGAGGCGGAACCCGACGAACTGGCTCAAGTCCAGCGGCGCTTGACCGCCACCTGACGGACCCCGCCTAGACAGGGATCCCCACCGGTCGTTGTTCGGACGAGGCCGCGGTCGGTCGGTATAGTGGTATCGGCGTTTCATTAAAGTGACCGTATGGAGGGTTCGAGGATGTTGGAGCAGGTCGTCGTGGACGAGGCCGTGCGGGAACTGCGTCCCGACTTCGCCGTGCTCGTGATGACCGCGGAGGGGCTGGCGAACGGGCCCGGGGACGCGGAGTCGGAGGGGTGGCTGGCCGAGGCGGCGGCGACGGCGGACGCCGAGGACCCGCACGTCGAGGCGTGGCGCGAGGCGTACCGGGCGTTCGGCGCCAAGCCGCAGCGGACGCGACCGTCGGTCGACGCGCTGCTCCGGCGCGCGGACGCGCTGCCGACCATCAACAAGGTCGTGGACGCCTACAACGCGGTGAGCGTCGCGTACGCGCTGCCGATCGGCGGCGAGGACCTCGACGCCTACCGGGGACCGGCGCGCCTGGTCCGGGCCTCGGGGGACGAGCCGTTCGACGTCATCGCGGGCGGGGAGCCCGCCGTCGAGCACCCGAACGCGGGCGAGGTCGTGTGGCGCGACGACGCCGGCGTGACGTGCCGGCGGTGGAACTGGCGCCAGTGCGTCCGGACGCGGCTGACGGAGGACACGAAGAACGGCCTGTTCCTGCTGGAGAGCCTCGCGCCCTACCCGATGGAGCGGCTGACCGAGGCGGGCGACCGCCTGGCGGAGCTGCTGCGCGCGATCTCGCCGGACGTCCGGATCGGAAGTCGGCTGCTCGGCGGGCGGTGATGGTCACCGTCCTCGCGCTGAGCGCCGCGCTCGCCTACGGGGTCGCCGACTTCCTCGGCGGCGCCGTGGCGCGCAAGTCCACGGCGTTGAAGGCGCTGACCTGGTGCGTCCCGATCGGGCTCGTGGTGGTGCTGGTGGCCGCACTGCTCGGCGGCGGGAGCGCGAGCCCCGGGCCGCTGGCGTGGGGGTTCGCGGCGGGGATGAGCGGCGGCGCCGGCCTGATCGCGTTCTACCGGGCGCTGGCGCGAGGGCCGATGAGCGTGGTGGCGCCGGTGTCCGCGCTGGCGGCGGCGGTGCTGCCGGTCGCCGTGGGCATCGCGAAGGGCGAGCGGCTGGACGCGTCCGTGCTCGTCGGAGTGCTGCTGTGCCTCGTCGCGATCGGCCTGGTCAGCATGGAGGCCGGCGACGGCGGCGAGGCCGCCGCAGGCCGCCGGCTGGACTCCGGCCCGATCATGGCCGCCGTCTCCGGCATCTGCTTCGGCGTCTTCTTCGTCCTGCTGGAGGCGGCGGGGGACCGCAGCGGCCTGTGGCCGATCGTCGGCGCCCGCGTCGGCAACCTGCTCGTCGTGGTCGCGGCGGTGGTGTTCCTGCTCGCGCGCGGCCGCGGCCTCGGCCCGCGGGTGTCCGGACGGACGCTGATCGGGCTCGCGCTGCTGTCCGGGAGCCTGGACGCGGGCGCGAACGTCCTGTACTTCCTCGCGGTGCACGACGGCCTGCTGAGCCTGGCCGCCGTCCTCACCTCGCTCTACCCGGCGATCACGGTGCTGTTAGCGCGGATCGCCTACAGCGAGCGCCTGCGCGCCGTCCAACGCGTGGGCCTCCTCGTGGCCGCGGCCGGTGTGGCCCTGGTCACGGTCGGCTGAGCCACCCAGAGCAAAGGGCACGAGAAAGGGCCGCGACTCCGTCGCGGCCCTCGTTGTGAGCGGTGGTGGTGGGATTCGAACCCACGGAAGGTTGCCCTTCACACGCTTTCGAGGCGTGCGCCCTCGTCCACTAGGCGACACCACCGCGGGAGAGCCTACCCGACTCTGCGGCGCGCGAAGAACTCGATAAGCGGTGCGGCGCACTCGTCGGCCATCAGTTCGGCGATCACCTCGGGCCGGTGGTTGAGGCGCCGGTCCCGGACGACGTCCCACAGCGACCCGATCGCGCCCGCCTTCGGGTCGACCGCCCCGTACACGATCCGGTCGACGCGCGCCTGGACGGACGCCCCCGCGCACATCGTGCAGGGCTCCAGCGTGACGACCAGCGTGCAGCCGGACAGCCGCCACGTGCCGAGGGACGCCGCCGCCTCCCGCAGCGCGACGATCTCCGCGTGCCCGGTGGGGTCGGCGGACGCCTCGCGGTCGTTGCGGCCGGTGCCGATGACCTCGCGGGACGCGTCCAGCACGACCGCCCCGACGGGGATCTCCCCCGCCTCGGCGGCGGCGCGCGCCTCGTCCAGCGCCCGCAGCATCGCCGGGACGTACCGCGCGAGGACGGGATCGGTCACACCGCCCGCCGGATCGGAGGCGTTCGCGGGACGGCGGGGCTCAGTCACGGAGGCGGTCGAATTCCTCGCCGAAGCCGGCCTGCTCGGCGACCGCGAGGAGCGCGTCGCCGGGCAGCGCGCGCTCGCCGAGGTCGGCGAGCCGCTTGGCCTCGACGCCGAGGTCTTCCAGCAGGGCCGGGTCGCCGCCGGAGTCGCCGTCCGGGACCTCGCCGACGAGCTGCTGGAACAGCGCGCCGAGCCCGTCCTCGCGGATGGTGGACACGAAGGCGCGGGGCTCGTCCTCCCCGTCCAGCCGGACGACCGCGAACCAGTCGTCGTCCTGCTCGATCAGCAGCAGCACCGGGTCGCCGTAGGACTCGACGGCGGCCTCGCGCATCAGGTCGGCGACGTCGTCGACGTGGTCGGCCTCGGCGAGCACGGCCTCGGCGCCGACCCAGCCCTGCGGGGTCCGCGCGAACACGGCGGCGAAGTAGGACACGTGCTCATTGTGACCCACGGGGATGTCGCGGTCACACCCCTCGTGCGCGGTCGAATCCGGACACCGCTCCCCGGCCACGGTTGTGAATAAACTTCAGGTTCTGTCCGGTGGCGGACGGCTGCCGTCCTTCCCCCGCGTCCCGGAAGTCCGGATACTGCACAGCGGTCCCCATCCGGGAGGAACGCCATGAGCGCGGACGAACTGAGCAGGCGCGGGTTTCTGGCGGGGACGGCGGGCGCCGCGGCGATCCTGGCGGCGGGCGCCGCCGGCGGGTCGTCCACCGAGGCCCACGCCGCCCAGCTCGCCGCGACGAAACGGGCACCGGTCGCCGAACTCCCCGATCCGGCGGAGTCCGGCATCGACCACATCGTGGTCGTGATGATGGAGAACCGGTCCTTCGACCACTATCTCGGCTGGCTCCCAGGCGCGGACGGCCGCCAGGCCGGCCTCACCTTCACCGACGCCGACGGCAACGAGCACGGCACCCACCATCTGAAGGTGCCGTGGGGCTGCGGCTTCCAGGACCCCGACCACTCCTACGCGGGCGGACGCGTCGAGTACAACGACGGCAAGTGCGACGGATGGCTGCGCGCCGGGAACAACGACGTGTTCTCCATCGGCTACTACGAGGGCCCCGACCTGGGCTTCCACGGTCACGCCGCGCTCGACTGGACGGTCTGCGACCGCTACTTCCCCGCGATCATGTCGTCCACGTTCCCCAACCGGATCTACCAGCACGCGGCGCAGACCGACCGGATCTCCAACTCGCTGACGATCTCCGAGACCACCACCATCTGGGACCGGCTGAAGGCCAAGGGCGTCTCCTGCCGCTACTACTTCAGCGACGTCCCGTTCACCGCGCTGTGGGGGCTCCGCCACCTCGACATCAGCCGGAGCATCTGGGAGTTCCGCGCCGACGCCCTCGCCGGGCGGCTGCCCGCGGTCAGCTTCGTCGAGCCCGGCTTCCTCGGCGAGATCTTCCTGCCCGGCATGTCCGAGGACGAGCACCCGCTCGCCGACATCCGGTTCGGGCAGGCGTTCCTGAACGAGGTCTACACGGCGCTCGTCACGTCGCCGAACTGGCCGCGCACCCTCTTCATGATCAACTACGATGAGTGGGGCGGGTTCTTCGACCACGTCCCGCCGCCCACCGGCCCCGACCCGCGCCCCGACCTCGGCACCGGGCTGCGCGGCTTCCGCGTCCCGTGCCTGCTGATCTCGCCGCGGGCCCGGCGCGGCGCCGTCGCGCACGAGGTGTACGACCACACGTCCGTGCTGAAGGCGATCGAGTGGCGCTGGGGCCTGGAGCCGCTGACCGTGCGGGACGCCGCCGCCCGCAACATCGCCGAGGTCCTCGACTTCACCGACCCGCCGGACACGCGCGCGCCCCGCTATGACGCCAGGCGCCCCATCAGCCTCGGCTGCCTGGACCCCGCCCACAGCCACACGGGCGACGACTGGGCCGGCCTGCACGATTACGCCCGAACCCACGGTTTCCCGACATCCGCCTGATCAGGGACTGCCGGACGCGGCCTACGACGTCAGGCGCGCAGGGGCCGAGAGAACAGGGGATCAGGGGACGGCGTCGAGGGCGCGCTCGAAGGCCGGCGCGAAACCGACGCGGCCGGCGATGCTGAGCAGCATCTCGTCCGGGTACAGCTCCAGGTCGCCGGAGATCGCGCCGAGCTCCATCTCGTCCAGCCCCAGGTCGGCGAAGATCGACATGTCGCCGACCGGGAGGACCTGGTCGAGCTCCTCGTCCTCCGGGATCGGGATGTCGAGGTAGTCGAGCACCTGGCCGGCCAGCGGCCAGTCGACCGAGGCCGTGACGTCCGACAGGAACACCATGACGTCGTCGCCGAGGAGCCGGATCGCGACGAAGAAGTCGTCGCCGACCGAGACCAGCCCGACCGTGCCGCCGAGGCTCGGCTGCTGGCGCAGGGCATGGATCAGCCCCGCGAGGTCCTCGGTCAGCGCCACCGGGAGGATCTCGGCCTCCCAGCGCTCGTCTTCCCGGTACACCACGACGGCGAAGTCCGTCGCGTCCACATCCGTCATTTCCACCCCACCGGCGCGTCTCCTGCCAGGGCATGGTCGCAGATGCGGCGCGCAGACGCGTGCCCCACCGTCAAACTCGGCGCCGCACCCGGCGGTCAGACCGGGAGTCGGCACCACGTACTGGTACCTGGCGCCAAGAACCTATCCAATCCCCATCAATTGATGCGGAAGGTGCGGCGCCGCAGGGCCGCGTGGATCCGCGCGCGGCGGGACCGGTGCGGCGTCACCCGGGCGCGCAGCTCGCGGGCCTCCGCCAGCTCGCGCAGGAAGACGGCTCTGCGGCGCAGATGCTCGCGCACCTGCTCGGGGGAGATGTCGCCCTGCGGGCCGGGGCGCGGCGCGGGCTCCTCGCCTGTGACTTCGGTCACCGGGGCGCCCGCCGCGGGGAGAGCGGCCTCGGAGGCGGCGTCTGAGGCGGAGGCGGGAGTGGCGGGTTCGGAGGGTCCTGGAGCGGTGGCCGGCGGGGGCGCGGCCTCCCGCGACGGGCCCGGCGGTCCGGCCGGACGGGGGGAGGCGGGCGGGCCGGGCGCGCCGGACGCGGATTCGCGCGGCCCCGCAGGTCCTCTCGGCTGGTGCTCGCTCTCGCTGTTCATACCGCCATACTGCCCAGCTCAGCGGCGTCCTATCCTAGATCGGCAAGGTCCGGCCGGGCGGCCCGGGTGGGCTACGGTGACCCCATGCAGACCCTCGCCGTCGACCACCCCCTCGTCGCGCACAAGCTCACCACGCTGCGGGACGTCCGCACCGACTCCCCCACCTTCCGGCGCCTGGCGGACGAGCTGGTCACCCTGCTCGCCTACGAGGCCACGCGCGACGTCCGGGTCGCGGAGGCGACCGTCCGGACCCCCCTCGTCGAGACGCACGGCGTCCAGCTGGCGAGCCCGAAGCCGCTCGTCGTGCCGATCCTGCGCGCCGGCCTCGGGATGCTGGACGGGATGACGCGGCTGCTCCCCACCGCCGAGGTCGGCTTCCTCGGCATGATCCGGGACGAGGGCACGCTGCAGGCCCAGACGTACGCGACCCGCCTGCCGGACGACCTGTCCGGGCGGCAGTGCTACGTCCTCGACCCGATGCTCGCCACCGGCGGGACGCTCGCCGCCGCGATCCGGCTGCTGATCGACCGCGGCGCCGACCACGTCACCGCGATCTGCCTGCTCGCCGCCCCCGAGGGGCTGGAGTACCTGGAGCGGGCGTTCGCCGACATCTCGGCGCCGGTCCGGGTGGTCACCGCGGCGATCGACTCGCACCTGGACGAGCAGGGCTTCATCATGCCCGGCCTCGGGGACGCGGGGGACCGCCTGTACGGCGTCGTCTGACCCGGCCCGGCCGCGCCGCCGCCTCCCGCCCCCACCCCCCCCCCGAGACCCGACGTGACCTGCGATGTTCGTTCCCGGGCCCAGGGGGTACCACACGGCTACGGAACGCCGTGCGCGTTCCCTCCGCCGTCCCGGCACAGGGGACCGTCAACGGACCGGGCGGCGCGAGCGATTTCGAGTCGAGGTCACACGATGGCTCACCAAGGGGACGATCGGCCGCGCTACGCCGCGATCGGCGAGCGGCTCACCGAGGAGTTCGACGGGGTGCACGGCGCCGACACGGTGGAGCGGTGCGTCTCCGCCGCGCGTTACGGAGCCGAAGAGGTGACGGGGTCGGCGCCGCCCGATCTCGTGGAGCGCATCGCGCGCCGCCACCTGGAGGTGCTCGCGACGGTCGCGGCCGAGAAGCGCCGCAAGGCGAGCCGGTCGTCGCTGGACAACGCGCCATAGCCGGCCGCGCACGTGCCACCGGCCGGGCTCCGCGGGGGCCTTCGGTGGCGGCAACGCGCTACATCCCTTGCTTTGCCGGTCGGACACGCTGTGCGAAACTGAACCGGGGTCCGTGAGTCGACGCTCCGGGAGGCAGCCGTGCCCGCAAAGAAGTACATGACATGGGCCGCGGTGGCCTTTGTGGCCTTCTACGTCATCCAGCAGCCGGACGGCGCGGCGCAGACCGTGGAGACGGCGGCCAACGGCCTCGCGTCCGCAGCCGGCTCCCTGGCCACCTTCGTCAACGCGCTCGCCTGAGGCCGGGATGAGACTCGTCACCCCCGGCGACTCGGCGCCCGCGTCGGTCAACAAGTACCTGCTCCCGCACGAGAACCAGGTGATCACGGTGCGGCGCCACCCGGCCGTGCTGATGGTCCCAGTCGGGCTCGTCCTCGGCGGCCTGATCATCGCGGGCGTGCTGAGCAACACCGTCGCCAGCGACGCGGGCAAGGTGATCAGCTGGATCTGGTGGGGCTGGCTGCTCCTGCTCGCCTGGTTCGTCTGGCGCGTCGCGGAATGGTCGGTCGACTACTTCGTCATCACCAACCAGCGGATGCTGCTGACCACGGGCCTGATCACCCGCAAGGTCGCGATGATGCCGCTGGCCAAGGTCACCGACATGAGCTTCAAGCGGACGATCGCGGGCCGCATGCTCGGCTACGGCGAGTTCATCCTGGAGTCCGCCGGCCAGGACCAGGCGCTCACCAACGTGGACTACCTGCCCTACCCCGAGCAGCTGTACCTCGAAGTCTGCGAGATGATCTTCCCGAACAAGAACCCGGAGCCGGTGGAGAAGACCCTCCCGCCGCCCCCGCCGCCGCGCCGGCCGAAGAAGACCGAGGACGTCCCCGCCGCCCCCGGCCCCAAGGACGGCGCCGACCCCGAGGCGTGACCCCACCGCTCAGGATGGCGGCCCGCGCGCAACCGCACGACGGGCCGCGTCGATCGCCCGTGGCCTGGTCGGGGGCGAGCGCGCGGTAGACGCCCCCGGTGGCGCGATGGCCGGAAAGCGCGGCGGACTGGTCAATATCGGCGGTGACCGAGATCTTGTCCGCCCGTTCGGATACCGTCGGGGAGGTGACAGACGTCGCGACCGCCGGACGACCGGCCGGTACGAACCGGCGCACCACCGCGTTCCAGCAGCGTGCGCGCGGGCGCCGGACGGGTCCGCGCCGGCGGGCCTCTTCCATCCCCGCTTCCTTGCTCTCGATGTGCGATAACGCGCAATGTGCAATCATGTCGGCACCCCAGCCGCCTGTTTACTTCCGCTAAGTGAGTCCACATGCCGGGTCCAGGCAATGTCGGCGAACGTGTCCGCAACCTGCGGCTGACCAGACGCTTGTCGCAGGCACAGCTCGCCGGTCACGACCTTTCCGACAGCTACATCTCCCTCATCGAGTCGGGTAAGCGCACACCGACCCCGACGGTGCTGCGCATGCTCGCCGAGCGCCTCGGCTGCACCCCGGAGTACCTCGCGGAGGGGGTGGAGCCGGAGCAGCGCGCGCACCTGGAGGTGCGGGAGCGGCACGCCCACCTCGCGCTGCTGCGCGGCGACGCCGCCACCGCCGAGGCCGGCTTCGACGAGGTGATCGCCCGCAGCGACGACCCGGACCTCACGTCCCGCGCCCGCTGGGGGCGCGCCCGCGCCCTGGAGGAGCTGGGCCGGACGGACGCCGCGATCGCGCTGTTCGAGGAGCTGCGCGAGCAGGCCGAACGCGACCCGGGCCGGGCCAGCTGGCTGCCGCCCGTGATCGCGCTTGCCCGGTGCTACCACACCGTCGGCGACCTGGGGCAGGCCATCGCGCTCGGCGAGCGCGCCGTCGAACGGCTCGAACAGCTCGGGCTCGGCGTCGGCAACGAGTTCACCGAGGCCGGGCGCATCCTGCTGCTCGCCTACGTGGACCGTTCTGACCCGGCGCGCGCGCACGACCTCGGCAGGCGGCTCCTCCACCCCGACGACTCCGCCGAGGCCGAGCCGGTGAGCGTCCACTACCAGCGGGCGAGCATGCGGGCCCTGGAAGAGGGCACCGTCGGCGATTCCCTCTACTTCGCCGACCAGGCGCTCGCGGCACGTACGGATGCCACGCCTGTGCAGAGCCAGGCCCGTCTGGCCCTTGCCGGCGCCAAAGCACTGCTCAGGGGCGTCCTGCCGTTCTCGGTCGTCGCGGCGCCGGGTGCCATGCCGTCCGGTGAGTTCGGCGTCGAGCGTCCGCGCGCCGAAGGGTCCCGTGAGGCCGCGCAGGAGGCCCTGGCTCTCCTCCAGGCCACGGGGGACCTCGAAGGAGACGAGTTCACCGAGAGCACCATCGCCAAGGCGCGCGCGCTGGTCCTCATGGGCGAGCTGGACGACGCGATCGCCACGCTGGAGCAGTTCCTCAACACCGGCCTGGCCCTCGCTCCTCCGACGAGCACCCACAGCGTGACGCCGCAGCCCGGCAGCGACCTCGCCGTCCGCACGCAGAAGAGCGTGCTGGCCAGGCTCGTCCTAGCGCGGGCCCGTGTCGCCCAGGGCGACCACACGGCCGCCCAGGTGGTGCTGCGCGCCGCGTCCGAGCAGCTCGCGATGCTGGCTTCGGGCCGTCCGGCGGCACATCTCTACAGGGAACTGGGCGAGCTCTTCGAACTCGTCCAGGACAGCGAGAGCGCGGCCACCGCCTACCGTCAGGCGCTCCAGGCGGCGGGTCTCTCCGCGTCCCAGCTCATGTCGGCGTCCGGTGCGCGGGCTCCGTCCTTCCACGGCCAGCACGACGACCCCGCCCTCTGACACCGGCACACCGTCCGAGGACCGCCACCGCTGACCCGTGCACGCCTGCGGGCGCGAGGCCGGTGTGAGGCATCTCCCGTCGAACGGGAACAAATCCAGCCTGATCACGCTTTACCCTTAAACGTAGGATGACTGGTTGACCGGAGGTTGGACGATGACGTTGCGCACGGCTCGGCGGTCCTCCCTGGTCGACCAGGTGATCGCCCAGCTCAGGGACGAGATCGTCGGCGGGAACTGGCCGGTCGGTGCCAAGATCCCGCCGGAGCCCGTGCTGGCGGAGTCGCTGGGCGTCGGCCGCAACACCGTCCGCGAGGCCGTCCGCGCGCTCACCCACGCGGGCCTCCTCGAAAGCAGGCAGGGCGACGGGACGTACGTGCGCGCGACGAGCGAGCTGTCCGGGGCCGTCCGGCGGCGCCTGGAGCGGGCGGAGCTCATCGAGATCCTGGAGGTCCGGCGCGGGCTGGAGGTGGAGGCCGCGCGGCTCGCCGCGACCCGCCGCACCGAGGCCGACATCGCCGCCATCGCGGTCGCCCTCGGCCGCCGCGACGCCGCGCTGGCCGCCGGCGCTCACGAGACGTTCGTCGAAGCGGACCTCGCCTTCCACATGGCCGTGGTCGAGGCCACCCACAACCGCGTCCTGACGGACCTGTACCGCGACTTCAGCGCCGCGCTGCGGGCCAGCATCGGGACCGCCGGCGCCCTCCTCGAACACACCGACGTCCCGCACGGCCCCATCGCCGCCGCCGTCGAGGGCGGCGACGCGGACGCCGCGACCCGCGCCACCCACGCGTGTCTGGACCAGATCCTCGCCACCGCACTCGCCGGCCCCCGGCCGGGACGCGAGGCCGTGCATGAGCCCTGACCCCCGCGATCCGGAGCGCCGCGACGGCGACGTGATGCGGCCCCCTTGCCGCGCCGCGACCGCCTGACGAGCGTCCGACACCGAGGCCCGTGAGCGGGCCGGACCAACACACCGCGCGTCACCCGGACGCGCGGCCCACCGAAGACTTCTCGCCCTGAGCAGGGGAGAACGCCGCTCCTGCGGCCGTCTCCCGCCCCGACGACGGGATCAGTGCGCATGCCGCGCCCGATCGTTCCCGGCCGTGCCGCGAAGGCGAACGACGACGACGAAGAAGACGTGCCCGGCCCCCGCCGGTGCGGACAGACGATGAGCAAGGTGAGATGAACAGTTCTGCGACGACTCCGGTTTCCCGCGCCACGGCCGTCTGGTCGCTGGTCGGGCTGGTCCTGCTGACGGTCAACCTGCGGGCGGCGATCACCGGCATCGCCCCCGTGCTCGGCGAGCTGCGGGACGTCTTCGGGCTGTCGGGCGCCGAAGTGGGCGTCCTCACCACGCTGCCGGTGCTGTGCCTGGGCGTCTTCGCGGCCGTGGCGCCGCTCGCGGCGCGCCGGTTCGGCGCCGAGACCGCCATCGCCGGCTCCCTCGTCATGATCACCGCGGGGATCGTGCTCCGCGTGGTGCAGTCCCCGGTGTCGCTGTTCGTTGGAACGATCCTGGCGGGCGCGGGGATCGCGATGGGCAACGTCCTCATGCCGGCCGTCATCAAGCGCGCGTTCCCGACCCGCGTGGGCTCGCTCACCGGCCTCGCCATGATGCTCATGGCGGCCAGCGGCGCCATCGCGGCCGGGCTCGCGGTCCCGCTGGACGAGGCGGGCGGCTGGCGGCTCGCGCTCGCCATCTGGGCCGTCCCGTCCCTGATCGCCGTGCTGGTCTGGGGGCCGCTCGCGCTCCGCGTCCGCCGCGAGCCGCGCGCCGCGGCACCGGCCGCCGCCGCCCCGCGCGGCGAGGGATCGCTGCTGCGCTCCCCGACCGCCTGGCACGTCGCGGCCTTCATGGGGCTGGCGTCGCTGATGTTCTACGTGCTGATGTCGTGGCTGCCGGAGATCATGCAGGACGCCGGGTTCGCGCCCGCGGCCGCCGGGATGATGGTCTCCGCGATGCTGATCGTCGGGATCCCGCTGGGGTTCGTCGTCCCGGTGTTCGCGGCGCGGCTGCGCGACCAGCGCCCCCTCGTCGTCGCCGTCGCCGCGACCATGGTGGTGGGCGTCGGCGGGCTGATGCTCGCTCCGTCCGCCGGCTGGACCTGGGTGATCGTCCTCGGCCTCGGCACCGGCAGCGCGTTCCCGCTGGCGTACACGCTGCTCAGCCTGCGCTCGCCGAGCCCGCACGTGGCGGCGGCGCTGTCCGGGATGGCGCAGACGGGCGGCTATCTCCTCGCGGGCGCCGGCCCGCTCGCGGTCGGGGTGCTGCACGACGCCACGGGCGGCTGGAACGTCCCGCTGGTGCTGCTGCTCGCGCTGGTCGTGCCGGAGGTCGTGTTCGGGCTGCTGGCGGCGCGCCCCGGGTTCGTCCAGCCGGCGCGTCAGCGCACCGGCCCGAAGCACGCCCGCGCTCTGGAGCCCGCCGCCCGGACCCGCTGACCGGCGTCAGCTCATGTCGACGGCGTCCAGGTCCAGGACGCGCGCGTGCAGGACCTGCCGCTGGTGCAGTGCGGCCCGCAGTGCCCGGTGCAGGCCGTCCTCCAGGTAGAGCTCACCGTGCCACTGGACGACGTGCGGGAACAGGTCGCCGTAGAACGTGGAGTCCTTGGAGAGCAGCGACTGGAGGTCCATCTCCCGCTTGGTGCTGACGAGCTGGTCGAGGCGGACCTGGCGGGGCGGGATCTTGGCCCAGTCCCGGGACGAGAGCCCGTGGTCCGGGTAGGGCCTGCCATCACCGACCGCCTTGAAGATCACACTTCGAGTCTACGGCGTCGGCCCCACCCGGAGAAGGCAACGCAACAACATGCGTCACTCGACTTACGGACTCAGTAAACCAGTTACCGTGCAGGTCAACCGGCCCGTCACTAAGTTCCCTCCAGTCGCCGCCCTGCTGGCCGGGCACATGCGGAGCCGCTTGGGGCCGGGCATGCGAAAGGCCGGTGCCCGTGTCGGGCACCGGCCTCGGTGCGGCGGAGGATGCGAGATTCGAACTCGCGAGCGCTTGCACGCAACACGCTTTCCAAGCGTGCGCCCTAGGCCACTAGGCGAATCCTCCACGGGGAAGCCTACCGGGTCTCGGGCAGTGACCTGACATCGATTACGGCGGAGACCGGGATCGGTCCGTAGACGTGCGGGAAGACCGCGTCCCCGACGGGCTCGTGGCGGACGGGAGCGTCCAGGCGGGACACGTCGATGACCAGCAGAACCAGATCTTCCCGGTCGATACCGCCATAGAAGCGGGCGAGGACGCCGTCCACCTGGGACATGTCGGACGAGCAGTGGATGAAACCCTCGTCGTCCAGCGTCCGGCCCAGCGTGGACATGGTGTACGACACACCGGCGGCGCGGGCGGATTCCCAGTGGGTCCGTTCGGCGATGTGCAGGAGGGTGTCCTCGGATGCGGCGGGCATGAGGCGGAGACTACGCGGGAACCGTGGCAATCCACGGCCGGGGATGCCATAG
Source organism: Actinomadura sp. NPDC049382 (assembly GCF_040677125.1). Lineage (NCBI taxonomy): Bacteria > Bacillati > Actinomycetota > Actinomycetes > Streptosporangiales > Thermomonosporaceae > Actinomadura > Actinomadura sp. NPDC049382. Next base: position 51,564 of record NZ_JBFARO010000022.1, on the reverse strand, counting down.
ACTCTGGGTAGACCCCTCGCATGGCGTCACCCTGTGAACCTCCCCAGGGCCGGAAGGCAGCAAGGATAAACAGGCTCTGGCGGGTGTGCGGGGGGTCCTTTCGCTTCTGACGCTCTGCTTCTCCAGGAGGGCGGACCCCCGATGAGTCTGGCGCTGTACCGCAAGTACCGGCCAGCGACGTTCGCCGAGCTGAAGGGACAGGAGCACGTCGCGGAGCCGCTGCAGCAGGCCCTGCGCAACGGCCGGATCAACCACGCGTACCTGTTCAGCGGTCCGCGCGGGTGCGGCAAGACGTCCAGCGCCCGGATCCTCGCCCGCTCCCTGAACTGCGAACAGGGGCCGACGCCCGACCCGTGCGGCAAATGCGACTCGTGCGTCGCGCTCGGCCCGTCCGGGACGGGGCACATCGACGTCATCGAGATCGACGCCGCGTCCCACGGCGGTGTCGACGACGCCCGCGACCTGCGGGAGCGCGCGTTCTTCGCGCCGGTCTCGGCGCGCTTCAAGGTGTACATCATCGACGAGGCGCACATGGTCACCCGCGAGGGCTTCAACGCGCTGCTGAAGCTCGTCGAGGAGCCGCCGCCGCACCTGAAGTTCGTGTTCGCGACGACCGAGCCCGAGAAGGTCATCGGGACGATCCGCTCCCGGACCCACCACTACCCGTTCCGGCTGATCCCGCCCGGCGTGCTGCAAGAGCTCGTCGAGGAGATCCTGAAGGCGGAGGACGTCCCCTACGAGACGTCCGCGCTGCCGCTGGCGGTGCGCGCGGGCGCCGGCTCCGCCCGCGACACGCTGTCGATCCTGGACCAGCTCCTCGCCGGGTCGGACGAGAAGGGCATCACCTACGCGCGGGCCGTCTCGCTGCTCGGCTACACCGACTCCGCCCTGCTGGACGAGGTCATCGCGGCCTTCGCGGCCCGCGACGGCGCCGCCGTCTTCGCCGCGATCGACCGCGTCGTCGAGAGCGGCCAGGACCCGCGCCGCTTCACCGCCGACCTGCTGGAACGCGTCCGCGACCTGGTGATCCTGTCGAACGTCCCCGAGGCGGGCGGGACGGGCCTGCTGAACGTCCCGCCGGACGAGCTGGAGGCGATGCGGCGCCAGGCGTCCTCCATGGGCCCGGGGGAGCTGACCCGCGCCGCCGACCTGCTGCACACCGGCCTCACCGAGATGCGCGGCGCCACGTCCCCGCGGCTGCTGCTGGAACTGATCTGCGCCCGCATCCTGCTGCCCGCCGCCTACGAGGACGAGGCGTCCATGTTCGCCCGCCTCGACCGCCTGGAGCGCCAAGCCTCCCAGGGCGCCCTCGCCGCACCGTCCGAGGGCATGGCTCCGGCGTTCACGCCGCCGCCCGCCCCGGCTCCGGCCCCCGCGCCGCCCCAGGCCGAGCGGCCCGCACCGCCGCCCGCCGCGCCTGAGCGTCCGGCCGAATCCCGCCCGGCCCCGCCCGCGGAGCCTCGCCCGGCCCCGCAGGAACAGCCCCGCCCGGCCCCGCAGCCGGAGGCCCGACCGGCTCCGCCGCCGGCGGCGCAGCCGAGTCAGGCTCCGGCTGCCGGTGGGGGGATGGACTTCGGGACCGTCCAGCGGCTCTGGCCCGACGTGGTCGAGGCGGTCAAGCAGAAGAGCCGCGCCACCTGGATGACGATCATGTCCGGGGTCCAGCCGGTGTCGCTGGACGGCAAGGTCCTGACCCTGGGCTTCGACGCGGAGGGGCGCCGGCTGGGCTTCGTCAACGGCGGCCGCGAGACCGTCCTCCGCGAGGTCTTCAAGGAGCGGATGGGCGTCGACTGGCGCATCGAGACCGTCGTCGGAGGCGGTGGCGGCGGTGGTGGCGGCCGCCCCTCGAACCCAGGGCCCGGCGGCGGCGGGCGGCCGGGCGGGGGCTTCGGCAACGCGCAGTCATCCGGTTTCGGCGGATCCGCCCCGTCCGGGGGCTTCGGCAACGCGGCGCAGTCGGCACCGCAGTCCGCGCCCCAGGCCCGGCCCAACCCCGTCCCGCGCCCGGCGGACGGCGAGAGCGCGGCACGCCAGGCGGATCCGGGCCCCCTGCCCCCGCCGCCGGACGAGCCCCCGCCGCCTCCCGAGCCCGCGCCCATGGACGAGAGCGACGAGGTCGACCCCGAAGGCGACGCCGACGCCGACGGCACCGAGGCCGAGATGAACGGCATGGCCCTCATCCAGCGCGAACTCGGCGGCCAGATCATCCGCGAGATCGACAACTCCTGACCGCCGAGACGGCGCTCATGCCTTGACCATTTCCGCTGCAGGCGGCCCGATCGGGCCTAGCCGACCCTTTCGAGGACGGCCGGTGCCTCGGTGCGCAGGGCCTCCAGGGCCTTGCGGCGTCCGGCGCCTCCCTTGACGCGGTGCAGTTTGTACCCGCCGGGCTTGTGGGCCTCATCGGCCAGGTGCTTCACGATGCCCTTGCACACGGTCTCCTTCATCTTCGCTCCGAGGCGGCCGTCGATGTGGAGCCACACCGCGACGTCGGACCGGTTGCCGAACTGGAAGATGCCGGTGTGCTGGCCGAGGCTGATGCACTGCGCTCCGAACGATTGGTTGAGGGGCTCGGGCCGCTCCCCCGCCAACCGGCTGAGCACCGTGTCGGCGGCCCGCGCGCCCAGCGGCATTGCGGCCTGGCAGCTCATCCGGAGCGGCAGGCCCGACGGCGCCGCCGAGTCCCCGGCCGCGACGATGCGCTCGTCGTCCACGCTGGTCAGTGTCTCGTCCGTGAGCAGCCGTCCCAGGGCATCGGTGCTCAGCCCGCTGCGCGCGGCGAGGTCGGGGATGCCGAAGCCGGCGGCCCAGATGGTCACCGTGCTCGGCAGCTCCCGGCCGTCGGCGAGCCGCACCGTATCGGACGTCACCGCCGTCACCGTGGTGCCGGGGCCCTCCACGACCGTCACGCCGAGTTCCGCCAGCCGCCCGGCCACCGAACGCCGCCCGCGCGGGTGCAGGTACGGGCCGAGCACCCCGCCGCAGACCAGGGTCACGTCGCGGCCCTGCTCCGCCAGTTCGGCGGCCGTCTCGATGCCCGCCGGACCGGCTCCGACCACCGTCACCGCGGCCGACGCGGGCGCGGCGTCGAGGACCGGCAGCAGCCGCTGCGCCTCCTCCAGGCAGGCGATCGGGTACGCGAACTCGGCCGCGCCGGGCACCCGCGCACCGGTGCTGCCGCTGCCCGCCGCGTAGACCAGGTAGTCGTAGCCGACCGCGCCGCCGCTCGCCAGCTCCACGCCGCGTCCGGCCGCGTCGATCCGCGTCACGCTGTCGACCACCAGCCGGACGCCCTCCGCCAGGACCTCCCGGTAGTCGACGACGGCGGAGCCGGTCCCGCCGACCAGCTGGTGCAGGCGGACCCGGTGGACGAAGGACGGGCGCGGGTTGATCAGCGTCACGGTCACGTCGCCGCGCCGCGTCAGACGGTTGGCCGCCATGACACCGGCGTATCCGCCGCCGACCACGACCACATCGGTGTTCTCGGTCATGATGCCTCCCTCGCTTCGAGCGGTTCGAGCACAAGACGCCGCCCTGTCGCGCAATGTGACAGTGTGTGAGCGAGACCACGTCGCAGGCTGTGTCGCCGTCGAGGAGACCGTTGAGTCGGCCGAGAGCGGCGGTGAGGTCGCCGCGACCTCAGAGGGAGCGGATCACCCGGGCCGGGTTGCCCACGGCCACGACGTTCGCGGGGACGTCCTTCGTCACCACGGCGCCCGCGCCGATGACGCTGTTCTCGCCGATGGTCACCCCGGGCAGGACGATGGCGCCGCCGCCCAGCCAGACGTTGTCCTCGATCACGATCGGCTCGGCGGCCTCCAGCTTCGCCCGCCGCCGCTCCGGGTCGAGAGGGTGCGTCGGCGTGAGCAACTGCACGTTCGGGCCGATCTGGACATCGCTGCCGATCGTGATGGGCGCGACGTCCAGCGCGGTCAGGCCGAAGTTGGCGAATGTGCCGGAACCGACGGTGATGTAGGAGCCGTAGTCGACGTACAGGGGCGGACGGATATGGGCGTCCGGCGCGATCGAGCCGAGGAGGTCCTCCAGGATGGGGCGGGCCGCGTCCGGGTCGGTGGCGTAGACCTCGCCGTACCGGTGGGCCAGGGCGACGGCCCGCCTGGACGCCGCCTCCAGGTCGGGGTCGTCGGCGATGTAGAGGTCACCGGCCAGCATCCGCTCGCGGTTGCTGCGCGGGTCCCCGGCGAAGAAGTCGGTCATCGGCGCGAGCCTAGCCGGGCCCCCGCCCCGGGTTTGGCGCGGATCAAGCGTGGGAGCACTCTGGCCAAGATCGTGACCGGCGTACTTACCGCATCATGGCGCGAACCCGTAGTCTCGTGGGACGGACGTCCGGCGGCTGGCGGAGCGCCAGAGAGCAGGCCCTCGGGGGCCGGAAGTAGGGAGTGCACCGTGGAACCCGGTGGTCAGTTGAACATGCAGGAGCTTTTGCAGCAGGCCCAGGCCATGCAGCAGCAGCTCTTCACCGCGCAGCGCGAGCTCGCGGAGGCCGAGGTGCAGGGCACCGCGGGCGGCGGGCTCGTCACGGCGACGGTCAACGGGCAGGGCGAGGTCACGGGCCTGGCGATCGATCCGAAGGCGATCGACGCCGACGACCCGGCCGACACGGCGGAGACGATCGCCGATCTCGTCCTGGCCGCGATCCGCGACGCCGGACGCGCGGTGCAGGAACTCCAGCAGGAGAAGATGGGGCCGCTCGCGCAGGGGCTCGGCGGCGGCATGCCCGGCGGCGGTCTTCCCGGAGGCGGCCTGCCCGGCGGCTTCCCGGGCCTCGGCGGCGGTGGCGGCCAGGGCGCCTGAGCGCGAGCGACCAGGAAAGCGGACGACTAGGAAAGGAGGGGTCCGTTGTACGAAGGGGTGGTCCAGAACCTCATCGACGAGCTGGGCAGGCTGCCCGGCGTCGGCCCCAAGAGCGCGCAGCGGATCGCCTTCCACCTGCTCGCCGCCGACCCGGCCGACGTCGAACGGCTCGGGAAGGCGCTCAAGGAGGTCAAGGACAAGGTCCGCTTCTGCAAGACGTGCGGGAACGTCGCGGAGGAGGAGGAGTGCCGGATCTGCCGGGACGCCCGCCGCGATCCGCACGTCATCTGCGTGGTGGAGGAGTCCAAGGACGTCGTCGCGATCGAGAAGACCCGCGAGTTCCGCGGCACCTACCACGTGCTCGGCGGCGCGATCAGCCCGATCGAGGGCGTCGGCCCGGACGACCTGCGCATCCGCGAGCTGATGCAGCGGCTCGCGGACGGGACGGTCACCGAGCTGATCCTCGCCACCGACCCCAACCTGGAGGGCGAGGCGACCGCGACGTACCTCGCCCGGCTCGTCAAGCCCATGGGCCTTACCGTCACCCGTCTGGCCAGCGGCCTGCCGGTGGGTGGCGACCTCGAGTACGCGGACGAGGTGACGCTGGGCCGTGCATTCGAAGGACGGAGGCTGCTCGATGTCTGACACCAACAGCCCGCAGGACTGGAACGCCCTCGCCGAGCGCGTGGCGTGCCATGTCGACAACTACCTGAACGGACTGGAGGCGGTCGCCCGCGGCGACGGCGGGCGGCACACGATCCCGCTCCTCCTCCTCGAGGTGTCGCAGGTCATCCTGGCCGGCGCGCAGCTCGGCGCCAGCGCCGACGTCATCCTCCCGGACAACTGGGAGCCCGAGGTCGGCGACGACCCGGACCTGGACGCCGTCCGGCAGGGCCTGTCGGAGCGCCTCGTCGCGCTGGACGAGTACGCCGAGGTCTTCGACCCGTACAAGGACACCGAGACCACCGCCTACCGCCTGTCGGACGACCTGGTCGACGTCGCCAGCGACCTCGTCCACGGGCTGCGGCACTACAACCAGGACCGTCCCCTGGAGGCCCTGTGGTGGTGGCAGTACTCCTACTTCAACCACTGGGGCAACCACGCCGGCGCCGCGCTGCGGGCCCTGCACGCGTTCGTCGCGAACGCCCGCCTGGACGTCGCTCCGGAGGCCGAGGCGGAGGCCGCGCCCGCCTAGCCGCGCGCGCCCGGCGGGAGGCTGCGCCCGTCTAGCCGGACGCGCCGGGGCTCACCGGCGCGTCCAGCGCCGCCGCGACGACCTCGGCCGCCTTCTCGACGTCGGGTCCGATCCGCCCGCCGTCGGGCTCGTCCCAGGCGAACACGCCGAGGTCGCCGTCCCAGACGACCTGGGCGGTGCGGCCCCGGTAGCCGACGTTCAGGACGCCGCCGTCCGGACGCGCCGCGGACATCTGCGGCGCGCGCCGCCGCAGTGCCGCGTACAGCGCATGCAGCGGCCCCCTGCGCACCCTCGGCAGCTCGTCGAACGCGCCCATCGGCTCTCCCATCAGCTCGGACACCACGGCGCGCGCCCGCGCCCGGCCCAGGCCGCGGACGCGCCGGATCACCGGCGGGCGGCACGAACCGGGCGCGCCGCCCACACCCCGCCGCTACATAGACGCTTTGCCCTACCTTGTGGTGGTCCGCCGGGAACATTCGCCTCGCGCGGACCCCCGGCGGCCTCCGGCAGTTACCTGGTCGTGATCCATCGGAGCGGGCTCGGTAGACTCGACGTCCGGTACGCCTGACCCCGATCCGAGGAGCGCCCACTCGTGGCTCTTGTCGTGCAGAAGTACGGTGGCTCCTCCGTCGCCGACGCCGATGGCGTCAAGCGGGTCGCCCAGCGCATCGTCGCAACGAAGAAGGCGGGCAACGACGTGGTCGTCGTCGTCTCCGCCATGGGCGACACGACGGATGATCTCATCGATATGGCCAAGCAGGTCAGCCCCCTGCCGCCGGGCCGTGAGCTGGACATGCTGCTCACCGCCGGCGAGCGGATCTCGATGGCGCTGCTGGCCATGGCCATCGCGAACCTGGGCCACGAGGCCCGCTCGTTCACCGGCTCCCAGGCCGGCGTGATCACCGACGGCTCGCATGGCAAAGCCAAGATCATCGACGTGACGCCGGGCCGGATAAGGACCGCGCTGGACGAGGGCTCGATCTGCATCGTGGCCGGCTTCCAGGGCGTCTCGCAGGGCACCAAGGACATCACCACGCTCGGCCGCGGCGGTTCCGACACCACCGCGGTGGCGCTCGCCGCCGCGCTGGACGGCGACGTCTGCGAGATCTACTCCGACGTCGACGGCGTCTTCACCGCCGACCCGCGCATCGTGCCCGCCGCCCGTAAGATCCCGAAGATCTCCTACGAGGAGATGCTGGAGATGGCGGCGAGCGGTGCGAAGATCCTGCACCTGCGCTGCGTGGAGTACGCGCGCCGCTACAACATCCCGATCCATGTGCGGTCCTCGTTCAGTCAGAAGGAGGGCACGTGGGTCGTCGACAGCAGCGAGATCGAAGGACAGGACATGGAGCAGGCGATCATCTCCGGCGTCGCGCACGACCGGAGCGAAGCCAAGATCACCGTGGTCGGGGTCCCCGACAAGGTGGGTGAGGCCGCCACGATCTTCTCGGTGCTGTCCGAGGCCGAGATCAACATCGACATGATCGTGCAGAACGTGTCGGCGGCGTCCACCGGGCGCACCGACATCTCGTTCACCCTGCCGTCCACCGACGGGCAGAGCGCGCTGACCGCGCTGAACAAGCTGAAGGAGCGGATCGGCTTCGAGTCGCTGCGCTACGACGACCGCATCGGCAAGGTGTCGCTGATCGGCGCCGGGATGCGCTCGCACCCCGGCGTGACCGCGAAGCTGTTCAGCGCGATCGCCGAGGCCGGGGTGAACATCGAGATGATCTCCACCTCGGAGATCCGGATCTCGGTCGTCGTCGCGCAGGACGACATCGACACCGCGGTCGCCGCCGCGCACCACGCCTTCGACCTGGACTCCGACCAGGTCGAGGCCGTCGTCTACGGCGGCACCGGCCGCTGACACCGCGCGGGCCGCGCCGTCCCGTACCGGGGCCGGCGCGGCCTTTCGCATGTCCGCGAGCCGGGCTGTTTCGCCGTGATTCCAGCGGGTGTGGGCCGTTTTGGGAACCGGGGGTGGACGGCGGTAGTTCTGTGGATGTGAGTGCGACGACGGGCTCCGCCTCCGGGCTGCCGACCCTCGCGGTCGCCGGCGCCACCGGGACGGTCGGTGCGGTGCTGCTCGACCTGCTGTCCATCCGCCGTGACGTCTACGGGGAGATCCGCCTCGCCGGGTCGGCGCGGTCCGCCGGGCGCGTGCTCCAGGTGCGCGGCGCGCCGGCCGAGGTCGTGCCGCTCGCGCCCGGGGTCTTCGCGGGCGCCGACGTCGCGATCTTCGCCGTGCCGGACGCGGTGGCCGCCGAATGGGCGCCGGTCGCGGCGGCCCGCGGCGCCGTGGCGGTCGATGCGTCGCGCGCGTTCCGGACCGCCGCGGACGTCCCGCTCGTCGTCCCGGAGGTGAACCCCGAGCGGGTCCGGGACCGGCCGCGCGGCATCGTCGCGGGCCCCGGCTGCGCGACCCTCACCATGATCGCCGCCGTCGGCGCGCTGCACGCCCGGTACGGGCTCCGGGAGCTGGTCGTCGCGTCCTACCAGGCGGCGTCCGGCGCCGGCCGGGACGGCGTCGACACCCTGTACGCGCAGCTGGAGAAGGTCGGCGGCGACCGCACGCTCGGCCACCGCCCCGGCGCGATGCGCGGCGCGGTCGGCGATCTCGGCCCGTTCCCGGCGCCGCTCGCGCTGAACGTCGTGCCCTGGGCGGGGACGGGCGAGGACGGCGGCTGGACGTCCGACGAGATCGCGCTCCGCGACGAGACCCGCCGCGTCCTCGGCCTGCCCGACCTCAAGGTGTCGGCGACCTGCGTCCGCGTCCCCGTCGTCATCGGGCACTCGATGGCCGTGCACGCCGTGTTCGAGGAGCGCGTCGACCAGCGGGAGGCGCAGGGGATCCTCGCCCGCTCGCCCGGCGTCGTGCTGTGCGACAACCCGGACACGCACGAGTTCCCGACGCCGTCCGACGCCGCCGGCACCGACCCGGTCTGGGCGGGCCGCGTCCGCCGCTCGCTCGACGACCCGCACGCGCTCGACCTGTTCCTGTCCGGGGACAACCTCCGCAAGGGCGCCGCGCTCAACACCGTCCAGACGGCCGAACTGGTCGCCGCCGAACTGACCGCCTGACCCCGGTTCCGCCCCGGCGGGCGGCATCCGGACCGGGCCGGACGGCGGCCGGGGCATGAGCGGACGCCGCGGCAGGGATTTAAGGTGGCATGCGTGACCGAGACGAAGGCCGTGAAGTCCGAGCAGACGCGGGCCGTGATCGTCCAGACGGCGCTGCGCCTGTTCCGGGAGCGCGGATACGACGCGACGACGATGCGGGCGATCGCCAAGGAGGCGGGCGTCTCGGTCGGCAACGCCTACTACTACTTCGGGTCCAAGGAAGAGCTGATCCAGGCGTACTACGACGAGCTGCAGGACGAGCACGTCGCCGCCTGCCGGGCCGTCCTGGACACCGAGACGGAGTTCGCGGCCCGGCTGCTGGGCGTGCTGCGGGCCCGGGTCGACACGATGGTGCCGTACCACGAGTTCGCCGGGAAGTTCTTCAAGTTCGCCGCCGAGCCGACCAGCCCGCTCAACCCGTTCAGCGCCGAGTCGGGCCCGGCCCGCGAGTCGGCGGTCGCGATCTACCGCGAGGTCGTGGAGGGCTCCGATCTGAAGATCGACAAGGAGTTCCGGGCCGAGCTGCCCGAACTCCTGTGGATCTACTCGATGGGCATCGTCCTGTACTGGGTGCACGACAGCTCCCCCGGCTGCCGCAAGACCTACCTCCTCGTGGAGCGGACGGTCCCGCTCGTCAACCGCATGGTGGCGATGTCCCGGCTGCCGGGGTTCAAGTCGGTGACGCGGGAGCTCGTGGGCATCATCCGCGAGGTCCGCGCCTGACCCGGGCGGCACGGGGGCTGCGGGTCAGCGGAAGGTGATGTCCCAGTGGTCCTTCTCGCGGGCGAAGAGCGTGCCGTCCGGTGACCGGTAGAGGCGGGCGCCGTCGCCCCGCCGGCCGGCGTACGGGTGGCGCTTGATCGCGGCGTCCACGCAGCGGGTGGGGGAGATGTCCAGCTTGTAGCCGTTGGCATGGCTGTAGGTGCCGCTCGCGTGGCCGTGCTCGGTGCCGCCGGTCACGGTGATCTCGCAGCCGCTCGACCTGGCGAAGCGGATCAGGCCCTTGACCGTCCCCCACCGGACGCCCTCGAAGGAGGTGCAGGTGCGGACCGTCCGGTCGGAGCAGCCCCCGGTCGAGCGCCACCGGATGCCGTTGCCGCGCAGCGTGTACTCGGCGAACCGCTGCTCCAGCCGCAGCGAGTCGGGCAGGTCAGGCAGGGCGCTCTCCTGCGGGGCGTCCTGCTTCGGAGCCTTCGGGGCGTCCGCCTGCGAGGCGTCCTGCGCGGACGCCGGTGTCGCGGGCTCCTCCTCCGCCGTGGCGGTCGATGACGGCGAGGTGGGCAGTTGCGGTGCGGTGAGCGGCGGCGGTGCGATGAGCGGCTCCGGTTCGGTGGGCGGCTGGGGCGCGGTCGGTGGCGGCGGTTCGGTGGGCGCGGCCTGCCGCTCCACCGGTTCGGGCGCCCTGCGCGCGTTCGCGGGAACGCCGCCGGGAACCCGCGATGCCGGTGCGGACAGCAGAATCGCGTGCGGGGGAGCCTCGGCCGCTGCGGCCCGCCGGGCGCGAGGCGGGTCGTCGCTCGCCGACGCGGCGGCGGCGGACGGGACGGGGGTGAGGGCCGTAGCGGCGGCGCCCAAGGCCATGACCAGCGCGGTCAGGCGGAAGGCGGGGCCGTGCGGCCTCGGTATTCGTTCACCGAAGGCGTGCCGGACGAGCGCATGGGCGTGCCGAAGACATGTCACTGGGATCCCCCCGATCGGTGTTCTCCTGTACCGGGGGGCGGGCCGGGGCCTGCCTGGCGGCCGCCGGCCGCTCGGAGGGATGCCCGAGGTTCGATCTTGTAAACCGGGGGCGGGCGGCCCGCGCCGCCCACCCCCGGGATAGATCACGACATACCGAGATGCTTGCGGGCGAAGCCGATCTCGGCGGCCATCTGGGTGATCCGCTCCTCGACGACGAGGGAGCCGTGCCCCGCGTCGTACCGGTACACCTCGTGCGGGAGGCCCAGCTCGGCGAGGCGGCCGAGGTAGTTGTCGATCTGCCGGATCGGGCAGCGCGGGTCGTTCTCCCCGGCCAGCACCAGCACCGGCGCCTTGACCGCCTCGACGTAGGTGATCGGGGACGACTCGCGGTAGCGGTCCGGGACCTCGTCCGGCGAGCCGCCGAACAGGGAGCGGTCGAACGCCTGGAGGCCCTCCATCTCGTCCTCGTACGCGGCGACGTAGTCGGCGACGGGGACGGCGGCGACGGCGACGCTCCAGTCGTCCGGCTGCGTGCCGATGCCGAGCAGGGTGAGGAAGCCGCCCCACGAGCCGCCCGTCAGGACGAGCCGGGCCGGGTCCGCGAGGCCCGACCCGACCGCCCAGTCGCGGACGGCCTTGATGTCCTCCAGCTCGGTGAGCCCGACGCGGCCCTCGATCGCGTCCCGCCACTGCGAGCCGTACCCGGTGGAGCCCCGGTAGTTGACGCGGACGACCGCGAACCCGTGGTCGACCCAGGCGGCGGCGACCGGCGTGAACGAGTCGTCGTCCTGCGCGGTCGGCCCGCCGTGGACGTCGAACACCGTCGGGTACGGGCGGTCGCCGTCCGGCTTGCTGACCAGCGCGTGGATGCGGCCGCCGGGGCCGTCCACCCACACGTCCTCGACCGGCACGGACGGCGGCGCGGCCGGTCCGGGCGGGGTGAGCACGACCGCGCCGGAGGTGGAGCGGATCACCGGCGGCTCGGCGGCCGACGACCAGGAGAACTCGACCGTCCCGTCCGGCCGGACGGCGGCCCCGCCGATCACGCCGCGCGGAGTGTCGATCCTGGTCAGCGAGCCGCCGTCCAGGTCGTAGCGGTACAGCTCGTCGCGCGCCTCGTGCGAGTGGGAGACCAGCAGCGCGGTGCCGTCGGGGTACCAGTCGGCGCCGATCTCGCCGGGCAGGTCGAGGACGATCTCCCGCTCGGTCCCGGCGACCGGATCCCAGATGAGCATCTCGTCGCGGCCGCGACGCTCATGGTTGACCAGCAGCCGCGAATCGCCGTCGACCGGGGCGAAGCCGGCGCCGTAGACGCCCTTGCCGGGGCCGTCCCAGAGGTCGGCGACCACGGTCCCGTCGGGGCGCAGCACGCGCAGCGCCATGTGGCGGCTGTCGCCGTGCTCGCTGTGCCCGATCGCGATGAGGCTCTCGTCGCGGGACAGAGCGGCGATGTGCGCGTCCTCCGCGTGGTGGTAGAGCACCTCGGGCTCCGCGTCAGGGCGGCACAGGTGGACGGTGTTGCCGTCCTCGGTCGTCCGTCCGATGACGGCGAGGCCGCTGCGGCCCAGGGACAGCCCGGACGGGTACGACGGCTCCAGCCCGGGAACGGCCGGGGCGCTCTCCGCCTCCCCGAAGCGTGCGCGGTTCCAGACGCCGAACTCGTCCCCGTCGGTGTCGGCGAACCACCACACCCACTCGCCGGCCGGGTCGATGGTGCCCATCCACGTGCCGTTGGGGCGGTCGGTCACCTGGCGCTGCGCGCCGGTGCCCCGGTCCCAGCTGTAGATCTCCCACGTCCCGGTCACGTTCGACCGGTAGAGGCTCCGGTCCGGGGCGTCACGCGCCCAGCGGGGCAGGCTCATCCGGGCGGCGCGGAACCGCGCCTTCCATCGCTCGTCATCGACCATGCCCACCAGTATCGCCGCCGATCAGCGGCACCGGGGCAGGCCGCGGCACGGGACGGTCAGGAGCCGGACAGGCGGCCGAGCAGCTCGTCGATGGCGGCGCGGACCTGCCGGTCCATCGCGCGCGCGAACCCCGCCTCGACCGACACCTGCGCGCCCGGACGCAGCTGGGCGAGGGTCTCGGTGAGCTCGCCGAGGTCCTGGTCGCCGACGTTCTTGACGACGTGCGCGGCGATCAGCCCGACGAACATCGCGGCGAGGTCGTCCATGCTGCGCTGGAGCTCCTTGGCCACCGACAGCACCGCGTCCAGCGGCACCCCGGCCCGGACGAGCGCGACGGTCGCGTCCAGCTGGCGGCGGCTCCAGTGGGTGACGCGGTCGCCGTCCACCTCGATGTGGCCGAGGGCGACCGCCCGCTCGACGGCGTCGGGGCCGACGGCCTCGCCGGGGAACAGCGCCGCCAGCTCCGCCAGCGTCATCGTGACCGGGACCTCGTTCGACCACGGCGTCGTGACGGCCTTCTCCACGCCGAGGACGGTGCCGATGTCGCGGCCCTGCTCCCACGCCGACAGCAGCTCGCGGATGCCCTCCAGGGTGTGCCCGCGTTCGAGCAGGTTCCCGATCATGCGGAGGCGGGCCAGATGGTCCTCGGAGTAGAGGCCGATGCGCCCCTCCCGGCGGGGCGGCGGCAGCAGCTTGCGCTCCTGGTAGTAGCGCAGCGTCCGCACGGGGACGCCGGCCGCCGCCGCGAGCTCGCCGATGCGGTACTCGCGGACGCCGTCGCCGGTCTGCTCGTCCGTCGCCTCTTCGTTCACGGGCGTCAGCATAGTTCGCGGCCGGAGACGGACAATCCGGTGCCGCCCGGCGGCGGAACGCGATCCCCGCCGCTCGCGTCTGACCTGCGTTTCATTCCGGCAGAGAGAGGCCGACCATGCCCAAGAGCCGTTCCACCGCACTCGCGCTGACCGTCCTGGTCGCCGCCTTCGGGCTGACCGCGTGCGGCGGCCAGAACCGGTGGTGCGAGCACGACGCGACCGACACCAAGGTCAGCGACAGCTACTGCAAGAGCAACACGCCCGGCTACGAGTGGGAGTCGGGCGGCGGCTCCAAGCACAAGTCCAAGCACAAGAAGACGAGCAAGACCAAGACCCGCCAGTCAACTACTTGGCCCTGAGAGGACCGGGCTTGCCGGTTCGGTCCTTCGGACTTCGTTTGCGCTCCCGACTGCCCGTTACGGCGGGGCGGTCACGGGTCGCATCCACCAGCCCCGCACGCTATGCGGGGGCGGGTTGGGGCATGTTGACGAATACCCACGCCGAGCGTGCGCGGTCGCGCACGTTGATCCCGGCGACGATGTCGGCGGGCCCAGCGAGGCCGCACCGGCGACATGTGAAGTGGTCCCGGCTACGGCGGTTGCCGCGGTCGGTGTGGCCGCAGCGGGGGCAGCGCTGGGAGGTGTAGGCCGGATCCACCGCGATGAACGGCACCCCGTGTCGGCGTGCCTTGTAGGCGATGAACTCGCCGAGTTGGTGGAAGGGCCAGGACGACAGGCGTGCCCGCTGGTCGCGTGGAACCGTGACCCGTGCGCGGATCCCACTCAGTTCTTCGAGTGCGATGCCGCGTCCGGTGCGTGCCGCGACGGCGACGACCTGTTTCGCGATGGTGTGGTTGACGTGCCGGGCGTGCCTGGACTCCCGGCGGGCTCGTTTCTTCAGCAGCCGGGCCGCCGCGCGGGTGCGTTTGGCCTGGAGTTCGGCGCGTTTGCGGGCCTGCCAGCGCCGGTACCGGGAAAGGCGGCGGCCCTGGTGGTTGTCGCCGTCGCTGGTGGTGGCCAGGTTGACGATGCCGCGGTCCACCCCGATCCAGTCGGCGGGCTCGTAGACGTCCGGTTCGGGAACCTCGCAGGTGGCGAGCAGAAACCACTTCCCGTCCCGGTGGACCAGGTCCGACTCGCCTTTGCGGTGCGCGGCCAGCATCTTGGCCTGGTCGGGGGAGCAGGCGAACCTGAGGTTCTTGCACCGCCCGGCCACCGTCCAGATGCTGACGGTGCCCGCGTCCAACTGCCACGACAGGCACCGGTCATCGAAGGTGTGCGCGGCGTCCGGGCGGAACACGATCGGTTTGGACTCGGCCTTGCGGCGCCGCGCGGATGCCGGGCTGCCGAGGCGGCCGTTGCGGATGGTGGCCCGGAGGGTGGTGTAGGCGTCCACGACTCGTTTGATCACGTGCTGGGCGGCCTGGGCGCCGAGCCCGGCGGCTTTGAGGTCGCCGTAGCACAGCCTCCGCAAGGGCAGTTCACGGCCGCGCAGCCCGAACTCCTCGAAAGCCACGACCGCCACGTGGTTGGCGGCGGTGTTGACCAGGTGGAGGGTGTCGGCCAGCACCGTCGCCTGCTCGGGCGTCGGCAGGAGCTTGACCTGCACCACCAATTTCACAGTCTGTGACTGTATCATTACAGTCTATCGGTTGGTGTGGGGTGGACCCTGGCGGCGCTGGACGCGCCGCGCGCGAGGGGAGTGATTCCTCCCAGCCCAAAGGACCGGGATTCCTCGCTAGAAGCCTGCTGAGGGCCGGGCACACATCGGCCTTGTCGAGGGCTAGGGGGCCCGCCGGGCGGCCCTGACCCTGCGCTGCCGGTGCCGCCGCCTCTCGTCCGCGACCTGGGCGCCCGCCTCGGCGGCGATCAGGTCGCGCAGCGAACGCGGCAGGATGTCCGATCGGGGAAGGGTGTCCCTGCGCCGGTCGATGAGCGGTGAACGCATCGGAATCTCCCTGGTGAGCGGTTGCCGTCCGGGATCAGGCCGCGGCGGTGCCGAGCCCCCGGTACGCCCGGGACACGGTGCTGAGCGCCCAGCGCATCCGGGCGCGGTAGATCTCGGGGTGGTCGCCCGCCTCCTGCGCGACGAGGGCGACGCAGCCGGAGCTGTCCCCGCCGCAGGCGCCGATCCGGTCGCGGATCGCCGCGCGGACCTGCTCGGCGGTGGGGCGGTCGGACTCCTGCAGCCCGCAGCAGAACAGGACTTCGGCCAGGTCGGAGGTGGTCATCGAGGTGAGGGTCGGCGTGTTCGACATCGTGTGCCTTCTTCCCGGGGAGGAGCCTCGGTCCCCTGCTGCCGGATACGACTCTGCCTCCAGCGCGAAGTAATCGCCATAGGGGAAAACCCCTAACCGCGGTGGGGTCATCCCCCGATCCGGGGGTTCCGGTCCGCGAATCCGCGGCCGAGTGCCGTCCGGAACGCGCGCACGGCCGGGTGGCCGCCGCCGCCCCGCCGGGACGCGGTGAACAGCCGCCGGGTCCGCTGCCGCGCCGGCAGCCGGACGACCGGCACCGTCGGCGGATGCCCCGCCCACACCAGTCCGGGCAGCAGCGCCGCCGCGTGGCCGTGCTCCACCAGCCGCAGGTGGAGCAGCAGGTCGGTCGACTCGAACCGTACGTCCGGCTCGAAACCGGCCTCCCGGCACAGCCGCGTCGCCCAGTGCCGCGACGCCGTCCCGGGCGGCTCCAGGACCCACGGCACCCCCGCCGCCTCCCGCAACCCGCCGTCTCCCGCTCCGGCGCCGTCGGCGGGGAGGGCGAGGTGGATCTCGTCCTCGCCGAGCTCCTCGTACTCGACGCCCGCCGGGCGCGGTCCCGGCTCCCCCGGGTACTCCTCGGTGAGCACGAGATCGAAGTCCCGTGCGAGCAGGGCGGGGAGCGCGCTCTCCGGCTCCCGCTGGGTGATCTCGATGCGCAGCCGCGGGTGGGCGGCGCGGAGCCGGGTCAGCGCGTCCGGGACGAGCGCGAGCGCCGCGGTCTGGAACGCGGCGACCCGCAGCACGCCCGTGAGGCCCTCCAGCGACGCCGCGAGGTCGGCCTCCGCGCGTTCGAGCCGCTCCAGCACCGCCTCGGTGTGCGCGACGAGGATCTCCGCCTGCGCGGTCAGCCGGACCCGGCGTCCCACCGGCTCCAGTAGCCGCACCCCCGCCTCCCGCTCCAGGACGGAGAGCTGCTGCGAGATCGACGACGGGCTGTACGACAGGGCCTCCGCCACGGCGGCGAGCGTCCCCCGGTGCTTCAGCTCGCGCAGCAGGCGCAGCCGGTGCAGATCCAGCAAGGCAGCCCCATTCATCGACTTGACTGATGAATATCGCTCGAAAACATTCGCTGGACCGACCATAGACCGCTGCGGAAGCGTGGGTCCCATGGTCACCGCTCCCGCCCCGGCCCGCCGGTTCACCCGTCCCGCCGCCCGCGCCTGGACCTGCCCGCCCGCGCCGCACGGCGTAGCCGCCTTCCACCGGACGCTCCCCGGCCATGCTCCGACGCCGCTCGTGGAACTGCCGTCGCTGGCCGCCGCCCTGGGCGTCCGCCGGCTCTTCGTGAAGGACGAGTCGTCCCGCCTCGGCCTCCCCGCCTTCAAGATCCTCGGCGCCTCGTGGGGGATCGCGCGGGCGCTCCGCGACAGGCACCGGCTCCCGGACGCCTCGCTGGAGCGGCTGCGCGCGCAGGGGCCCGTCCGGCTCATCACGGCGACGGACGGCAACCACGGCCGCGCCGTGGCCGAGATGGCGCGGCTCCTCGGCGCGCCGGCCGACGTCTACGTCCCGTACGGCGTGCACCCCGCGGCGATGGCCGCGATCAAGGCGGCGGGCGCGGGCCTGACCGAGGTCCCCGGCCCCTACGACGAGGCGGTGCGGGTCGCCGCTGAGGAGGCCGCCGCCGACCCGTCGGCCCTGCTCGTCCAGGACACGGCCTGGCCGGGCTACGAACGCGTACCCGGGTGGATCGTCGAGGGCTACTCCACGCTGTTCACCGAGATCGACGAGCAACTGGCCGAGGTGGGCGCCGCACCGGCGGGCCTGGTGGCCGTTCCAGTGGGCGTTGGCTCGCTGGCACAGGCGGCCGTGACCCACTACAGGTCGGGCCCGGCCCGGCCCACCGTCCTCTCCGTGGAGCCCGACGCCGCGCCCTGCGTCCTGACGAGCCTTCACCACGGCGGGCCGCTGACCATCGAGACGGGCTCGACCGCCATGGCGGGCCTCAACTGTGCGACGCCGTCCAGCCTGGCCTGGCCCGTCCTACGGTCGGGCTTGGACGCGGCTGTGACCGTCACTGACCCGGAAACGGCCCGCGCCGCGCAGGACCTCGCTGCCCTCGGCCTGTCTGCGGGCCCGTGCGGCGCAGCTTCCCTAGCAGGAACCCGTATCGCCCTAGCCTCGCCCCACCGCCGCCACCTTGCCCCTGAGCACACCGAGACCGTCGTCCTGCTGAACACCGAGGGGCGAGCCGCAAACCCTTCCCTGCCCTGACCGGGCATGGGAGGTGCGTGGTGTCAGCTTCTTTCCAGTAGGCCGTCTACGAGGGTTCGGCTGTCCTCAGGGGAGAGGGACGCTGCGTGGAGGCGGTCCCAGGTGTTCTCGTAGGCGGCGGTCTCTATGGCCCTGGAGAGGTAGAGAGCGGTCGTCAGGAACTCGACGTAGACGACGTCCGGGATCTCCGCCTTCTCGAACAGCAGCATGGTGAAGGGCTGCTGGACGATCGGCGCCGCCGGGCTGCCGAGGGGGATGACCCTCAGCTTGCTCCCCGCCGGCTCGTTCGCGGCCGCCAGGCGTTCCAATTGGCCGCGGACGGTGTCCCGGTCGCCCGTCAGCCGCCGCAGCGCCGCCTCGTCGACCACGGCCGTGAACGTCCGGTGGACGGCGCGGTCGAACCGGCGGTTCATGAGGCGGACGTAGAGCCTCTCGTCGATCTCGGAGGCGCCGGCCTGCTGGCTCCTGCTGCGCAGGCAGGCGCGCGCGTACTCCTCGGTCTGCAGCGCTTCGGGGATGCCGCCGGGGCTGTACGCCCGAACGTGGTCGGCGTCCTCCTCCATGTCCAGGTAGCGGTGCCGCCAGGACGGGACCATGTCGCCGTAGCGCCGCCACGACGCGCGCTCGGCGGCCTCCCGGGCGAGCCGGAGGAGGGGTTCGCGCTCGTCCTCGGCGACGCCGTACAGGGCCAGCAGGTCGGCGACGTCCCGCTCCTTGACCGCCGCGCGCCCGAGCTCCATCCGGCTGATCTTCGAGGCGCTGCCCCGGATGAGGTATCCGGCGTCCTCGCGGGTGACGCCGCTCAGCACGCGGAGCCTGCGCAGTTCGGTGCCGAGGAGCAGGCGGCGGGCCATCGGCCCCCGGACGAGGCCGGTCGGCGGCTCCCTGCCCTGCCCTGCGGTCAATGCGGCTCCAAGCTCTCGGACGGACTGCTGCCAGGGCGGACGTGGGCGCCGCGCACCGAGCATCCTACGCCGGAAACCGCTTCACGCGTGCAGATGCACGTGCATTTGAACAATCGGGCAATGCATGCACGTGCAGAGTGCCTTGCGGATGCACGAACGATGCAGGAGGATTGCGACGATTCGACGGCCCTGACCGAAGGGTCGTCAAGACAGATGTGGGCGGCCTCCCGTGGATCAGACAGGAGGCCGCCCTGGCCCGTCCCAGCAGTCGACGCAAGAGAAGGGCGTTGCTCATGAGGCTATCTCGGCGTGCTCGGAAGGAGCACGAACCCCCGGACGAGGTCGCGCGGTCACCCATGCGGTGGGCGCTGGTCCTGGCGCTCGCGCTCGGGCTGGCCGCCGCCGCATCCCGCCGGCATCGGGGCCGGCGCCACCGCGGGGCACACCGTCACCGGCCCGCCGCGCACGACTACAGACTGGTGCCCAGAAGGGTGCGACGCCTGGCCCGCATCTAACCAGCGCCTGGCCGGCGTCCAGCCGGTGTCCGGAGTCGGCCTGGAGAGTCGGCCTGGACCTTTGTAGCGTGCTCTGTCGTTGAGCGGTTGGCGAGCGGGCGCGCGTAGGCATCCGTACGGTGCTCGGGCGTTTCGAGGACGAAGCAGAGTCCATGGGACGCCCGAGGCGACGGATGCGGCGGCATCCGATCGAGATGACCAGATGCCGGGTCCCGTGCCGACGAGAGACGTTCTCCCCCGAGCGCCTCACGATGCAGCGATGCTGACAGTGCCGATGGTTACAGTGCGGATTGTTAAGGTGAGCGCGACATGGGCGAGGACGGGCGCGGCCGGGCGGACGGGCGCGGGCGCGAGTACCGGGTCGAGGAGCTGGCGGCCGAGGCGGGCGTGCCGGTCCGGACGCTGCGCTACTACCAGGAGCGGCGGCTGCTGCCCATGCCGCGCAGGCAGGGCCGGATCGCCCTCTACGACGACTCCCACCTGGAGCGGCTGCGCCTGATCGCGGACCTGCTCGACCGCGGGCACCGGCTGAGCGGCATCGGGGAGCTGCTCGCCGCGGCGGACGCGGGGCGCGGGGTCACCGAGCTGCTCGGCTTCGCGTGGGCGGCCGCCACCCCCTGGGCGGACCGGGCGCGGGCCGAGATCGCCATGGACGAGCTGACCGCGGCCTTCGAGGGCCGGCTGGCGCCGGAGCACATCGCGGAGGCGGTCGAGCTGGGGCACCTCACAGTGGCCGGGGACCGGGTCGTGATCAACAGCCCGCGGCTGTTCGACGCGGCCGTCCAGCTGGTGCGCGCCGGGATCCCGCTGCCCGCGATCCTCGCCATGAGCTGGGAGCTGGAGGCGGCGTTCGACCGGATGGCGTTCGGTTTCGTCCAGCTGGTCAGGGGGCATCTCCTGGACCGGCGGGACGGCGATCCGTCCCCGGCGGACCTGGACCGGCTCGCCGAGCTCGTGGCGCGGCTGCGCCCGATCGCCAGGACCGTCGCCGACGAGCATCTCGCCCGCGCGATGGACCGCCGGCTGACCAAGGACATTTCGGAAATCGGGCAGCGAATCCGGCCTACGCGCCGGTAACATACCCCTACCGCAGCCCCGCGGGATTGGTTACTCTCGGCCAACAGTCCCAGTCAGGACTGGGAGCGAGTCGTGAGGGGGTCGCACGGTGCCAGGGACGAACGACGGTCGGGCGGCGCTGTACCGGTTCCTCGCCGACCGGGCCGACGAGATCACCGCCGAGGTGGCCGGCGAGGTCGCCGCCCGCGTCCCCGCCTACACCCGGCTGGGCCCGGACGAGATCGCGAACCTCGTCACGGAGGCCATCGCGGTCTACTCCGGCGCCCGCGAGGCGCGCGCCGTGCTGCCGGTGTTCCGCGCGCTCGGCGCCGGCGAGGCGTGCGCCGGGCACGACGTCCGCCACTTCGAGTCGGCGCTGCGCACCGCCGCGCGCGTGCTCGTCCGCCGGACGGCCGGCGCGGCGTCCCGCCTCTACCCGCCGACGGCCGAGTTCATCGCGGTCATGCGGACCGCGTTCACCGCCGAGAGCGCGATTGTCGAGGCCGCGATCGACGGCCACCGCCGCGCGACGCGCCCCGCCGTGGCGCGCCGCCTCTACCCGCTGCTCAGCGACAACTAGCCGCGCGACGACCTCCCTGACTGGGCGTGTGAGCCACGGCCCAGTCAGGGATGTCGTCCTTTCGCGGTCAGCGGTGCACGACGGCCCGCTCGTTCGGGACGCAGTGGGTCATCTTCAGGCCGCTGACGTCGCGGGACCCGTTCTTGCCGAGGTTCGCGAGCCGCTGCCCGTCCTCGTCGGTGAGGGTCTGGCCGGGCAGCGGGTCCAGGTGCTCGACGTCCTCCGGCTTGATGCCGAGGCCCTCGCCGACGCGCAGCCCGAGGTCGTCATCGACGAGCAGGAAATGCCACACCATCCGCTCCTGGACCGGACGCGCGCACTGCGAGATGAGATCCACGAAATTGTGGACGAGGTCGTCGCGCTCCCATTCCTCCATGAGGCAGTAGCGCTGGCCGGCCTGCTTGTAGTCGTTCGCCCGCGCGATGCGCATGCGGGTCAGCCGGCCCCGGATCTCCGGGCCCTGCTCGTCATGGGTCGGGTACTGGCCCTCGCGCAGCCCGCCCGTGATGGACGGCTCGTAGTTCACGTGCGGGTTCTCCCCGCCGCCGTCCACGTAGTACGCCATCTCGCCGTCGCGCTGGTTCGTCCGCACCTTCGCGCCCTTGGCCTGGTTGACGGGCAGTTGCAGGTAGTTGGGGCCGACGCGGTGGCGCTGGGTGTCGCTGTAGGAGAACGTCCGCCCGACGAGCATCTTGTCGTCGGAGAAGTCGAGGCCGTCCACCAGGACCCCGGTGCCGAAGGAGATCTGCTCGTTCTCGGCGAAGTTGTTGTCGACGTTCCGGTCCAGGACGATCCGGCCCACCGGCTTCGGCGGGAAGTCGTTCTCCGGCCACACCTTGGTGTCGTCGAGCGGGTCGAAGTCGAGTTCCGGATGCTCGTGGTCGTCCATCATCTGCACGACCAGCTCCCATTCCGGGAAGTCGCCGCGGTCGATGGCGTCGTGCAGGTCCTTCGTGGCGTGCCCGAGGTCGCCGGCCTGCACGTTGGCCGCGTCCTCCCCGGTCATGCTCCGCACGCCCTGCTTCGGGATCCAGTGGTACTTGACGAGCTTCGTCTCGCCCGTCGCGTTCACCCACTTGTAGGTGTTCACG
The DNA here is from genome assembly GCF_040677125.1 of Actinomadura sp. NPDC049382. Classification (NCBI taxonomy): domain Bacteria; kingdom Bacillati; phylum Actinomycetota; class Actinomycetes; order Streptosporangiales; family Thermomonosporaceae; genus Actinomadura; species Actinomadura sp. NPDC049382. The sequence continues at coordinate 29,414 of NZ_JBFARO010000022.1, read as the reverse complement.
CCGAAGCCCTGCATGTGCCGGTAGTCGGCCGGGATGCCGCGCGGGCTGAACAGGTTGACGAGCATGTGCATCGACTCGGGCGTCTGCGACATGAAGTCGAAGATGCGCGCCGGCTCCTGCCGGAACGTCACCGGGTCCGGCTTGAGGGCGTGGATGACGTCGGGGAACTTGATGGCGTCCCGGATGAAGAACACCGCCAGGTTGTTGCCGACGAGGTCCCAGTTGCCGTCCTCCGTGTAGAACTTGATGGCGAATCCGCGCGGGTCGCGGGCCGTTTCCGCGGAGTCCCGGCCGCCGATGACCGTGGAGAAGCGCAGCGCGATGGGGGTGCGCTTCCCGGCGCCCTGGAACAGCTTCGCGCGGGTGTAGGTCTCGATGGGCTCATCGCCCCATTTCCCGTACGCCTCGAAGAAGCCGTAGGACGTCACGCCGCGCGCGTGGACGACCCTTTCCGGGATCCGCTCCCGGTCGAAGTGGCTGATCTTCTCCAGGAACTGGTAGTTCTCCAGCGTGGCCGGGCCCCGGGATCCGACCGTCCGCTGGTTCTGGTTGTCGTAGACCGGGTGGCCCTGCCGGTTGGTCAGTACCGGACGATCGTCCCCCGGCTGCGGCCCCATGCTCGATACGTCCGTCACGACGCGCTCTCTCCTCTCCACCACTGCTTCGGGTGCGCACCTACCCGAAAAGGAGCAATTGAACGGCCCGTAACAGGTAAACCCCGGGATCACGCCGTCCCCGCTCGACAGCGGGCCCAGGCCGGGGTGTGCCAGGGGGTTTGCCATGGCTCAGGGCCGTGGCGAGGATGTGGCCGGTGATCCCCATTTACACGACCGACTCGGTTCCCATCGACGGGAGCCCGCCGGTGACGCATGCCTGGCCCGTCTGGACCGTGGCGACGGACATCGGGCAGGGGCTTGAGTCGCTCGCCATGTCGGCGGTCTCGCGAGGTGCGCATGCCGTTGTCGGGCTGCGGTTCGCGACCTTCTCCAGCCACGTGATGGTGGACCGCTACGCGCTGATGGGGACCGCCGTCGTCCTGGGCGGCGACCCGGGGCCGCCGCCCGCGTGAGCCCGGCCGGTCAGGCGCGGAGGGAGGCGGTGAGGTCGTCCAGGTAGCGGGAGACCGGGCCGAGGGTGATGACGCCGCTGCCTGCGCCCGCCAGTTCACCGGCGGCAGGGGCCAGGGCGTCGTGGGCGCGCCGCATCGTTTCATGGTCGTCCACGGCGAGGGCGGCGGTGGCGATCAGGCACCACAGGGCCTCGAACAGCAGGTCGTGCGGCGGGTCCGGGACGTCCCGGAGTGCGGCCGCAGACTCGTCCGGACGGCCGCGCGCCAGCAGCACCAGGGGACGGGCCCACGGCTCGTAAGGCCCCCAGTCGGCCGGGTCGGTCTGGGCGGGCTGCCGGTGCTGGACGCGCAGGCAGAGGAGCGCCAGCGGCAGGAGACCGTCTTCCAGGCCGGGCATGCCGGAGCCCCGCATGCGTTCGGCCGCGTCCCGGTAGGCCGCCTCGGCCTCGGCCATGGGGGCGCCGGACGCGGCGAGCCGCATCGCCCGGTACCAGGTGGTGAACACGCCCACCAGCGGACGTTCATGGTGCTCGGCCAGCCGCCCGGCGGTGGCCGCGTGCTCGTCGGCGGCGGCGAAGTCGGCGAGCGCGCCGCGCGCCTGGAGCCGGATGAGGTGCCCGAGGACCTCGTAGGTCGCGAGGTCGTGCCGGGCGGACAGCTCGACCAGCTCGGCGCCGATCGCGTCCCGCCGGGAAGCCAGGCTGGCGCGCTCGAAGGTCTGCATGTAGACGCCGTTGAGCGCGAAGGCGAGCAGCGCCGGGTCGTCCAGGCCGCGGGCGATCGCCTCCGCCTCCCGGGCCGCCTCGCGCGCCCGCGGCGTGCCGGTGCCGCGCGACTCCAGCGCGATCGTGGCCAGCAGCCGGGCCCGCGCGGCGGCGCGGCCCGGCGGGAGCGCGGCGAGGGTCCGCTCGGCCGCCGCCGCGACCTGGGCGGCCTGCCGCGGGTCGTCCGACCGGGTCCAGTTCGCCGGGACGTCGTACGCACCGATGACCCGCGCCGTGAGGTCGGCGTCGCCGAGCTCCTCCGCCGCCAGGATCGCCGGCAGCCGCTGCTCGCGCGCCGCCTCCAGGCCCCCGCCGCCGGTCATCGCGAGGTTGCGCAGGATGCCCACGGTCGACTCCAGCCGGGCCCGCGCTCCGGTCGCCACCGTGCGGTCGTACGTCTCGGCCGCCTTCGCCCATACGCGCGTCGCCGCGTCCTGGGCGGGGTCCAGGCGGTCGGCCTGGCGGAGGATGTCCTCCTCTAGGCGACGCAACTCCGGGCCTGGGTCGACCCCCAGTTGCTCTACGAGAAGGCCGCGCGCTCGGCGAAGCACTGCGAGCGCGTCGCCCTGACGGCCGGTGCGGTAGAGGGCCAGGGCCAGCAGGCGCCACGCGTCCTCCCGCCAAGGGTGCTCGGCGACGTGCGCGTCAAGATCCGGGACGGCGTCGGCGGCGAGGCCCAGGGCCAGCAGCGCCTCCGCCCGCCGCTCGGCCGCGCGCAGCCGCAGCTCCGCCAGCCGGGACCGCTCCGCGCGCGCCCACGGCTCCTCGGCGAACTCGGCGTAGGCGGGGCCGCGCCACCAGCCGAGCGCCTCGTCCAGCGCGGCGAGCAACTCGGACGCGGGACGGTCGGCCGGGGGACGGCCGTTCGCGGATCGGCCGTTCGCGGGACGGCCGGTCTCGGTCACGGCGTCCTCGAAGCGCCAGGCGTCCACCCCGTCCGGGCCGGGGCGCAGCGCGTACCCGGGGCCCTCGGTCACCAGCAGCCGGGACGGCGTCCGGGGCGGACGGCCGGGTTCCAGGACGCGCCGCAGCGCCGCCACGAAGGTACGGACCGCCCCGACCCCGTCCGAAGGGGGATCGATCCACAGGTCGTCCACCAGAAGGGACACCGGGACGACGCGTCCGCGCGCGATGATCAGCCGGGCCAGGACGGCGCGGTGCCGCGGCCCCTTCAAGGCGATGGTGTTCCCGTCGCCGTCCCAGGCCGTGACCGGCCCGAGTACCCCGAACAGGACGTCCACCCAAGCCACCGTATAGCGCGCTCATCGGATGCTCATTGGCGGCGGGCAACCTGAGGTCATGGCAAACATCAACGGATTCGAATACAAGCGCGTCCCCGTCGCGGACGGCGTCTCCCTGAACGTGGCCGTCGGCGGGTCGGGCTCGCCTATCGTCCTTCTGCACGGCTTCCCGCAGACCCACCTGATGTGGCGGCACGTCGCCCGCGACCTTGCCGCCGACCACACCGTCATCGTCCCCGACCTCCGTGGATACGGGGAGAGCGACAAGCCGGAAGGCGCCGACGCCGACTACTCCAAGCGGACCATGGCCGCCGACATCGTCGCCTTGGCCCGCGCCCTGGGCCACGAGCGGTTCGCGCTGGCCGGGCACGACCGCGGCGCCCTCGTCGCCTTCCGTGCCGGTCTCGACCACCCCGACACCATCACCCACCTGGCCATCCTGGACGTCCTGCCCACCCTGGACATGTGGGACGTCATGCACGGCACCACCGCCGCCGTCGGCTTCCACCTCTACCTGATGGCCCAGCCGCCCGGCCTCCCCGAGCAGCTGATCGCCGGCGCCCCGGACGCGTTCTTCGGCCACTTCCTCGACCTGTGGGCGAACGACCCGTCCGCGATCCCGCCGGACGTCCGCGCCGCCTACCTGGACGCCTGCCGCGCCGCGATCCCGTCGATCGTCGCCGACTACCGCGCGTCCGCCACGATCGACGTCGACCAGGACACGGCCGACCGCGACGCCGGCAACCGGCTGCGGATGCCCGTCACCGTCCTCCAGCAGGACTGGGGCGCCGCGCTCGGCTACGACGCCGTGGCCCTCTGGCGCGCCTGGGCGTCCGACCTCCACCACGCCACCGTGACCTGCGGTCACTTCATGGCCGAGGAGGACCCGGCGGAGATCGCGAAGTCCCTTCGCGCGCTGATGGCCCGCTAGGACGTCCGGGCGGCGTCGCAGCGCCCGGACGTCGAGCACGGGCCGCGCCCGGTGCAGGTCTGAACGATCAGCGCCGGGCGCGGCCCGTGCCGGTCGTCGCCGGAGACCCGGCGGCGCCCAGAGTTTCGCGAACGAGGGCGGTCACCAGGGCGGGCCGCCCTGCGTTGCCGCCCACACCCACACATAGAGGATGAATCCGAACGCCGCCAACCCCAGGAGCATCTCCCAGTTGAGCGGTGCGCTGTGTCCCCGTCTACGGGCCATGGTCATCGTCCGTTCGTCCGGTGGCGTCCCCGTCGACCGCTCGTGTAGCCGGACAAGCGGCCCTTTAAGCCCAGTGAACGGCAAACAGCACCCTTCTCGCCGGAAGCGCGTGTCTCACTGGAAGTACGCGTCTCACTGGAAGTACCTATCGAAACCCTGCGCGAGGGAGTCGGCCATGCGCTGCCGGAACGAGGCACTGGACATCTTGGCCGCGTCGCCCGCGTTCGCCATGTTGCCGCACTCGATGAACGCGGCCGGGACCGTGGACAGGTTCAGCCCGCCGAGGTCGTCGCGCCGGTCCAGGCCCTCCTTCCCGACGTAGGTGGCGAAGGGGAGGCCCGTCCCGGCGTGGAAGGCGTCGCGGATGTCCAGGCCCAGCCGGCGGGACGCGTCCACGATGCCCTTGTTCTCGCCGACCGGCGCCGGAACGATCACATGGAACCCGTGCCCGGACGCGGCGGCGCCGTCGGCGTGGATCGACAGCGCCGCGTCCGCGCGCGCCCGGTTGGCGATCGCCGCGCGCTCCGTGATGCACGGCCCGACGCCGGTGTCGTTCTCGCGGGTCAGCGTGACCTTCGCGCCCTCGTCCCGCAGCCTGCGCGCGAGCCGGTTCGCCACGTCCCAGGTGAAGGCATGCTCGGCGTAGCCATCGGGCGTGCTCGTCCCGACCGTGTTGCACGGCTTGCGGCCGTTCCCGATGAAGACCTGCTTGTTGATCACCTCCGGATGGGACGCGTTGCCGCCGTTGTGACCGGGGTCGAGCACGATCACCTTCCCGCTCACCGGCGACGCGGCACGGGTGCCGGGCGCGCTCGTCTTCGGCGTCCCGCCCGTCGGTGTGCCGGTCCCCGGCGTTCCTTCGCCGGACGTCCCGTTGTCCGACCCTCCGCCGCACCCGGCCAGCACCAACCCGACGCTCAGCGCCATCCCGGCCACGAGGCCGCTCCCGAACCACCGCACAAGCCCGCCTCCCCCGATGACCTGCTCGCCCTGATGCACTCAGAGTAACCGTGCGGGTTCGTTCCGGATTGGCAGGTCAGTTCTGTGTCGGCTCGCGCGCGCTTGGGACGACGAAGCGGGACGTCCCCCCGAGGACGTCCCGCCACGTGTGCTCGTCGGTGCCGGCTAGCTCTTGGTGAACTGGGCGATGGCGCCGAGGACCACCGCGTCGGCGAGGAAGCCGATGTGGGTCTGGCAGGGGACGTAGTGGTTGTTCGCGCCGTCCAGGCGGGTGCTGGTGTAGGGGATGATGATGCCGTCGCACGGCGAGTACCAGGTGGCGTACTGCGTGCTGCCGGGCGTCTCGTCCCCCGCGCTGATCTGCTGGATGAAGGACGAGCCCGGGAGCATCTGGCGGCACGTCTCGAAGATGGTGCACGCGGTGGCGTACGTCGTCCCGTGGTTGGCGCCCGCGATCGACGCCAGGTGCGCCACGTTCGGGTTGCCGTTCAGGACCTTCAGGTAGTACTGGCTGACCAGGCCGCCCATGGAGTGGTTGACGATGTCGACCTGCGACGCGCCGGTCCGCGACTTCACCTGGTTCACGTACGACGCCAGCCCGGCGGCGTTCTGCTTGTTGTCGCCGTAGGAGTTGTACTCGTAGGCGAACAGCTGGTCGCTGCTGTAGCCGGCGGCGCGGAACACCGACATGGCCGTGACCCAGTTGGACGCACTGCCGGTGTAGCCGTGCACGAAGACGACGGGCCGCGGTCCGGCGGCGTTGGCCGGTGCCGCGAGGCCGAGCCCGAACGTCGCCAGCGCCGCGCAGAGCGCGATGAGCGACCCGAGGACCCGTTTCATGAAGCCTCCAGGGGTGGGGGGAACCGAACCCCTGAACTGTGACCCGGCGCGGCGCCGCACGCATCGGCGAAATCACCGGCCTTGACCGATCCGGTGGGGCGGCCGCGCTTCTCCGGGGTGACCTCAGGCGGGCGTTGGGCGAGGTCTCAGATGGACCAGATAAGGCCCTTGGCGCTGCCTCCGGTGACCCGTCCCGTGCCGGTGCCGTGCTGGATGACCTGGAACCGGACCCGGCGGCCGTTGCCCACGACGTCCGCCGCCACGTCGTGGTGCAGGAACGTCGCCCCGTCGAAGGCGACGTGCTCGGAGGTCGACCCGACCTCGACGCTGCCGTCGGAGTCGGCGCGCTCGATCACCCGCGCCTGGAGCCGCGTGCCCCGCGCCAGCCCCTCGACGCGGACGTTCGCGACGAGGGCGTACTGGGCGGGCCCTTCGATGAAGGACGGTCCGCCCGCGTTCCGGTGGTGGTGCGCCGAGTCGGAGTACTCGTCGTCCCAGCGGACCGTCACCCACTCGCCGGGCGGCAGGTCCTGCGCCGCGGCCATCCCGACGGACACGTAGTCCGGCGCGTCGCCGTCGCCGGAGCCGTCGCCGGAGCCGCCGCCGGAACCGGAGGCGGGCATCCCGGCCCGCACCCACGCGTACAGCTGGTCGCCGGGGCAGCTCGTGGCGTACACGTCCCGGTGCCCGAGCTTCTTCAGGCCGCCGCCCTTGCGGCGGACCGCCTCGTCGTAGACCGCCCGGATGGACCGCTTGGCCGCCGCGGTCGCGTCGCCGTCCCGTCCGATCATGCAGACGCCGATGCCGGACGAGTTGTGGCCCGGCGCGTGCGCGCCGACCGTCAGCCAGCCGCGCCCCTCGTAGATCCGGCCCTTGACGTCGACCAGGAAGTTGTAGCCGATGTCGGCCCAGCCGTTGCCGTCCATGTGGAAGTCCTGGATGGACCGCACCGTCTGCGTGGTGGGGCCTTCGGAGTAATGGACGACGAACTCGGTGCGGGCCCCCCACGAGACCGTCGAGCGGGACCGCGGAGCGCGGGCTCCCCACTCCTTCCGGCTGATGATGTCCACGGTCGGCCTCCATACGGATTCAGAACGTGACACGAGAGCCTAGGCCCCTTGTCCCCGGCTTTCATCTGGAACGGCTGGATACGCCTTTGGAGCAGGCGTGACGGGAAGTGTGGGGGCGAGCGCCCTCTTGAGTACGAACAGTGAACAGATGATTACGAAGAGGGTCGGGCGGGCAGGTGGGGAAGGACGGCCTGCCTCGGCGACGGGCGGCCGCCGGTTTCGGGGAGGCGCCACATGGCCGGCCAGTCGGAGGGGACGACGCCAAGGGTTCGCGTGCTCCGGCTACTGCTCTGGTGGCCGCCCCTCTTCGCCCTCTGGACGCTGTTCGTCGGTGAATGGTCCTGGCTGAACGCCGTGTGGGGAGCGGCCATGGCACTCGTAGCCGCGGTAAGCGCCTTGCTGGTCACCGAGGAAGGGCTGCTGGACGCGCGCGGACGCTGGGCCTGGTGCCGCGAGCTCGGCGCGGCCACGGTCGCGATGGTCGTGGACTTCTCGATCGTCGTCCGCGTGCTCGCCGCGTCCGTCGCCACCGGACGGCGCGAAGTGGGCACCTTCCGGGAGGACGCGAGCGAGGCCGGCCACGGCCCCGTGCCCTCGGGACGCCGGGCCTGGGTGCAGCTCGTGGCCACCTGGTCGCCGAACTGCTACGTCCTCGACATCTCACCCGAAACAGGACGGCGATTGCTCCACGACCTGCGACCGGACCGGCGATCGGAGCTTCCGTCGTGACCATGACCCGGCCCCTGTTCCTCCTCGCGGCGGCCGTCCTCCTCGCCGGATGGCTGCCGCTGCTGGTCGTCGGCCTCCGCGCCAAGGCGATCGACGGCGTGGCCGCCCTCCAGACGGTCGGAGCGCAGGCGACGCTGGTGCTGATCTGCCTCACCACCGGGCTGCAGCAGTCGTCCTTCTCCTCCCTCGCGCTGATCACCGCCGTCTGCGTCGTCGTCAGCGGCCTGGTCTTCGCCCGCTTCCTGGACCGGCTGCCGTGAGCGCCGCCGAACTCGCCGCGCAGGTGCTGCTCTGGGCCGGGGTGGCCGCCCAGCTCGCGTGCTGCGTCGGCGTCTGGTGGATGCGCGACGTCTTCGACCGGCTGCACTACACCGCCGCGTCCGCCACCGTCGGACCGGCGCTCATCGGCACGTCCGTGGTGGTGACCGGCGGCGCGGGATCGGTGTCCAGCACGGTCGAGGTCGTCACCGCGGCCGCCGTACTCCTGCTGCTCAGCCCAGTGGTCACCCACGCGGTCGGACGAGCGGCGCGGCGCATGCTGCACGACCGCGAGGCCGGCTCATGACCGCCGCGGCGCTCACGACCGTCCTGCAGGCGATCGCGCTCACCCTCGCCGGCGTCCTGGCCGTGGGGACGGTGCTGGTCCGCGACCCGCTGCGCCAGGTCGTCGTCTTCAGCCTGTTCGGGCTGTCGCTCGTCATGGTGTTCGCGCTGCTGATGGCGCCGGACGTGGCGATCGCGGAGATCGCGGTGTCGTCGATCGGCGTCCCGATGGTGCTGCTGCCCGTCATCTACAAGACCCATGGCGGGGGAAAGGGATGAAGGCGCGGTGGCGGCGGGTGCTGGTGCTGCCCCCGCTCGCGGCGATCCTCAGCGTCCTCATCTGGGGCTACACCGGCCTTCCGGACTTCGGCGCCCGAATCGGGGAGTACGGCCGTCTCATCAACCAGAACGCCCAGGGGCAGCGCCACATCACCAACTTCGTGACCGCCGTGATGTTCGACTACCGCGGCATGGACACGATGATCGAGGAGTTCATCCTCTTCACGGCCGTGATGGGCCTCGTCCTGCTGCTGCGGTCGAGCCGCGAAGCCGCCACCGGACGTCCGCCCCCCGACAACGTCACCAGCGACGCCGTCCGCACCGTCGGCGGTGTGCTCGCTCCCGTGCTGCTCCTGTTCGGCCTGTGGGTGATCAGCTTCGGGTACATCACTCCGGGCGGCGGGTTCCAGGGCGGCGTGCTCGCGTCCGGCGGCGCGCTGCTGCTGTGGCTGGCAGGCGGCCACCGCCATTTCCGCCGCCTTGCGCCGACCACGCTGCTCGACGCGACCGAGGGGCTGGGTGCCGCCGCCTACGTGGCACTGGGTTTCCTGGGGCTGACCGCAGGCGCCGCCTTCCTGACGAACACCCTCCCCCTGGGATCGGCCGGGACCCTCGCCTCCGGCGGTACGACCGCCGCGCTGAACTGGGCCGCCGGTGTCGAGGTCACCGCCGCCTTCGTCCTCATCTACCGCGAGTTCATCGAGGAGTACACGCAGCCGTCCGACGCCAGGGCGGACCAGTGATCTATTACCCGTACGTGGTCGCCGGGGTGCTGTTCGTCGCCGGCCTGTACGGGGTGGCGACCAGCCGCAGCTACATCCACCTCGGCGTGTGCCTGAACATCATGCAGTCGTCCACGTACCTGCTGCTGCTGGCGGTCGGCTACCGCAGCGGGGCGTCGCCGCCCGTCACCAAGGGGCAGGCACCGGGCACGCCGCTCACCGACCCGGTGGTCCAGGCCCTCACCCTCACCGACATCGTGGTCAGCGTCGTCGTCCTCGCGCTCGTCCTGTCCCTGGCCCTGCAGGCACACCGGCACGCCGGGACGGTGGACCCGGAAGAGATGCGTCCGACCCGCGGATGAACCAGTTCGTTCCTCTCGTCGTCGCGCTGCCGCTGGTCTGCGCCGCGCTACTGGCCGCCGTGGGGCAGCACCTGCCCCGCCTGCTCCCGGACGCGATCGCCATCGCCTGCGCCGCTGCCGTGACCGGCCTGAGCCTCGTCCTCACCCTGCACTCGACCGACGGCACGATCGTCTACTGGTTCGGGGGCTGGTCTCCGGTCCAGGGCGGGTTTCCCTGGGGGATCGGCTTCGTCGTCGACCCGCTGGCCGCTGCGGAGGCGACCCTGGCGGCGGCGGCCGTCCTCGGTGCGCTGGTGTTCTCGTGGGGGCATTTCGAGAACATCCGCCATCTCTTCTACTCGCTGATGTTGGCCTTCCTTGCCGGCATGGTGGGGTTCGTCCTGTCCGGGGACCTGTTCAACATCTTCGTGTTCCTGGAGCTGATGAGCGTCGCCGCGTACGCGCTCAGCGGCTACCACGTGAAGCGTCCGGAAGTGCTGCAGGGCGCACTGGACTTCGCCATCCTCAACACCATCGGGACGCTGACCCTGCTGATGGGGATCGGCGTCCTCTACGGGCGGACCGGCAACCTCAACCTGGTCGGCATCGGCACGGCGCTGGAGCAGCATCACCCGTCCGGGCTGTTGGTGCTTGCGCTCACCTTCATCACGGTCGGATTCCTGGTGAAGGCGGGGACCGTCCCCTTCCACTTCTGGCTGACGGACGCCTACAGCGTGGCCACCGCCCCGGCGGCCGCCATCTTCACCGCCGTGATGAGCGACCTGGCGTACGACGTGTACTCCCGCGTCCACGCCACCGTCTTCGCCCCGACGCTCGGCGACGACGACGCCGTACGCCACGCGTTGCTGGGCCTGGCGCTGCTCAGCGCGGTCCTGGGTGCCGTCATGTGCTTCCTGGAAGCGGACCTGAAACGGCAGTTGGCGTTCATGACCGTCAGCAATGGGGGTGTGGTCCTGGCGGGCATTGCGACGCTTACGGCTGAGGGGCTGGCGGGCTCGGTCATGTACATCATCACCGCCGGGCTGTTGCGGGGCGCACTGATGCTGTGCCTGGGCATGCTGATCGTGCGGCTGGGCTCGTCGGACGAAACGGTTTTGCATGGCCGTGGCCGCGCGGGCCCTTTTGCGCTGGCAGTGCTCCTGACCATTTGTGCCGCGGGCTTGGCCACTCCTCCCGGCTTCGGGCCGTTCCAATCCGCGACTCTTGTTTACGACGCGCTGGCAAGCGCCGGCTATGCGTGGGTGGCGCCCGTTCTGGCCGTCTGCATAGCGATCAGCGCGGCGGCGGTACTGCGTGCGGCGGCCCGCATCTTCCTGGGCTGGGGTCCCGCTGAGGATCCGACCCTGACCAGCCAGGAAACCGAACCCCATCGTGTCGACGGCCACCACCGCCTATGGCCTTTGATCGCGCCCTTGCTCCTGGCAGCCACCGGCTACTTCCTGGCCTTCGCTCCCGACCTGCCTGCTCACGCGATAAAGGCGGCAGCCGACCTGCACGACCACGCGTCCCATGCCCGCCTGGTGACCCAAGGCATCGCACCGCCGCCTCGTCCTCTCCCCGAACACGGCATCCCCTTGCGCGACTGGCTTTACGGGGCGCTCTCCTTCGCGGGGGCCTTCCTACTCGCGGCGGTCGGTCTCTGGTGGCAACGCCTTCCGACCCGCCTACAAAAGCCGCTACGGGCATGTATCAGGCCACCGATCATCGCGGTGAAGACCGTCCACAGCGGCAGCATCGGCGACTACACGACCTGGCTGATCGCGGCGACCGCAACCCTTGCTCTGGCCTGGGCCGCCACCCTCTGAGCGCCGCAGGTCAGCGGTGGGACGGCTCGGGCGTCGTTGCCGTCGACCGAGCCGCCCTCGTGTCAGCGGTAGTGGTTCTCCTTCAGCTCGACGACCCAGGCGCGGCGTTCGGCGATCTTGCCGTCGCGCATGACGAACACCTCCGCCATGGACATGCGCATCTCGCCGCCCGCGGCCCGCTTCACCGTCCCGGTCATCTCCGCCATGACGACGTCGTCCTGCTCGACCATCCGCACGACCTCCAGGTGCGGAGGGTTGACGAACTCCGGCGGCCCGTCGATGGCCTTGTCGTAGGCGTCCTTTCCGGTCAGGTGGAAGCCGCCGAAGACCGTCCACTCGATGTCGTCGGTCAGGCAGGACAGGATCTGCGCGTGATCGTTCTTGCGGAAGCCGTCGATGTACCTGGTGACGGTGTCGGTGTTGCGTGACATGTCGGTCCTTCCCCGTTCGGGTGCGTTGTGGAGGCCGTCGGCCGTCGGCGGACGGCGCCCTCCCGAGTAGGTCGGAGCGCCCCAGGCGTCCTCGACATCACTCTGGCGATCAGAAGCCGGTTTTTGGTCGGTTGAGTGCGGCCTTGTGATTCGTCCGGCCGGGTCAGCGGCCTGTCAGCGGCTGGTCTTGGCGCGTTCGTAGTGGCGGGCGGCTTTGGCGCGGTTGCCGCAGATGGCCATCGAGCACCAGCGGCGGGTGCCGCTCTTGGTCGCGTCGAAGAAGTACAGCACGCAGTCGGGATGCGCGCAGTGCTTGACGCGTGCGGGGGCCTCGGTCGTGAGCCGGAGGTAGTCGGTGGCGGCCAGCCAGGCCGGCAGCCATGCGGGGTCGTCGGTCCGCGGATGCTCTTCCCGTCCGTTGGGGCCTAGCCGGTAGTGCAAGGCTCCGCGATCGAGGACGCGGTTGAACGCGTCCACCGTTTCCGGGGACGGGTTTTCGGCGAGGAGCGCGTGAAGAATCTCGCGCGTCTCCATCGTGGCGTCGAGCGTCGCCCGGTCGGCCACAGCTCGATCGTCCAGCCCTGCCGAACGCAGCCAGATGGCCAGGCCGTCGGTGGAGTCGAGCAGGTCGCGATGGACGCGATCGTCCACCCACAGGGTGTTGACGAGGTCCAGGCTGAGCGGCTCCCCGACCAGCAGTCGAGGGTCCGCGCTCTCCTGCCGCTGCACACCGCGTTCCTGCTGCACGGTACGGATTCTACCCACCTAACGCGCCTTAGCCGGTTGACGATCATTTTCTAACCGTCTATGTTCCGATAGACAGTTAGTCGAGCCTGGGCGTGGCCGCCCGGGGGTTAGTGAGGTGCGTCATGGAGACAGCCGCCATCAAGGCGCTGCAAACGGGACACGTCGGGCTGAACGTGAACGACCTGGACCGGTCGCTGCCCTTCTACCTGCGCGTTTTCGGATTCGAGGTCCAGGCGGAGAGCAAGGACCCGAGCCGCCGCTGGGCCTTCCTCGGACGGGACGGCCGGCTGGTCCTGACCCTGTGGGAGCAGAGCGACACCACGTTCGCGACCCGCTCCGCGGGCCTGCACCACCTGTCGTTCCAGGTCGAAACGATCGACGAGGTGAAGGCCGCCGAACGGGTGCTGCGCGACCTGGGCGCCGAACTCGTCCACGACGGCGTCGTCCCGCACGGCGAGGGCGTCTCGTCCGGCGGGATCTTCTTCACCGACCCCGACGGGACGCGCCTGGAGATCTACGCGCCCACCGGCGCCGACACCGCCCCCGCGCCCAGCGGGGCCGCCCCGACCTGCGGTTTCTTCTAACCACTCACCCGGAAGGAGGCCGCTGTGGCGGTCGACGTCTACCACGAGGGCGAACGGGCCGCCCAGCGGCGCGCCGGTCTGCTCGACCAGGGCGGGTTCTCCGCACGCGCCATCCGTTCAGAGATCCCTGAAGTGGCGCGGAAGTTCCTGCTCCAGCAGCCGATGCTGGTGCTCGGCGCCGCCGACACCGACGGACGGCTATGGGCGACGCTGCTCACCGGGCAGCCCGGCTTCCTGCACGCCGAGGACGCCGGCACGCTCACCATCGATGCCCGCCCCGGTGTTGGCGACCCGCTCTATGAACGACTTCGCACGCCTGCGCCGGTCGGGATGCTCGCGATCGAACCGTCCCGGCATCGCCGGATGCGGCTGAACGGGCAGGCCGTACCTACTGAGCACGGCTTGCACGTCAAGCTCGACCAGGTGTACTCGAACTGCCCCAAGTACATCCAGAAACGGGAGCACCAGTGGGAGCCGGCCACTGCCCCTGGGCGTCCTCAACGTTCTGGAACCCTCACCAGCGACCAGCAGCGGTGGATCGGCGGTGCGGACACGTTCTTCATCGCCACCTCCGAAGGAGAGGGCAACGCCGACGCCTCCCACCGCGGCGGCAACCCGGGATTCATCGAGGTGGTGTCGCCGACAGTGCTGCGCTGGCCCGACTACGTCGGCAACGCCATGTTCAACACGCTGGGCAATCTGGAGGTCAATCCGCGGGCCGGGCTCCTGCTTCCCGACTGGCGCACGGGTGCCGTCCTGCACCTGACCGGCACGGCCCGCACCGACTGGGATCCCGAGAACGCCGCCGCCGTGCCGGGCGCTGAACGACTGGTCGAATTCACCGTCACCGACGTCATCGAGATCGCCGGCGCCGTTCCCCTTCGTTGGAGCGACGCCGTTTCTTCCCGCTTCAACCCGCCCGTCCTCCAGCGTCAGGACGGCTCGTAATCCGTTGCGGTAGGGCTCACGAGCCGTCCTGAACCGGAGACTTTTGGCGCGACGTCGCTACCTGTGGACGGCGTAGGCCCGGATCACGGTCTGGTCGACGACACCCGCGACGGCCGTCCGCAGAGAGACGAAGCCCGCCTTCGGATTGGTCAAGGTCGCCGCCCATGCATTGCCCTTGCGTGTCACCTCGATGGCCTTCCAGGTCTTGCCGTCATCGGACGAAGCCCACAGCTTCGGCTTGGCGGTGCCCGTGTGGTCGGTCGTCATGGTGATCTGCTGGCGAGCCCCTGCCCTGGCCCTCGACTGCGCGTCGAGCGGAGTGCGGAAACTGAGGGACGGCAAGGCGATGACCTTGTCGTCCCGGACGGTGAAGTGCCAGACGGCGTGCTGGCGAGCGGCGAGCGGCGAGAGGGGGGAGGCACGCTTCTCATCCACGGTGAGGCTGTACTTGCCCGGCTTCGGCACGGGCCATCCCCAGGCGGCGCCTGGGGCGTCGTAGGAGTAGACCGTCTTCCCGTTGGCGTCCCGCAGGACGGAGGTACCGGACGCCCCGGGGTACGGCGCCATGAAGCTCCTGCCCGCGCCCGTCGAATGCATCCCGATGGTCAGCGCCGGTTCCCCGCCCTCGTACTCGCCCCAAATGACGCGTCCGCTGCGGGGACTGAACGGGGCGGGGGTCAGGCGACGCTGGTACGAGCCCGGCTTAGCGAAGCGCTCACCGCGCGTCCAGATCTCCGTGGTGCCTTCCTCGAAGCCGCAGCCTGGCTCGGTGTTCATCCAGTCGATGTCCCACGCGATGCCGGGCGAGTAGTACTCGGTACGGGTGCCGGGTGCGGCACCCACTCCGGTGAAGAAGCCCATGGTGATGCCGCCGTCCGGCCAGGACGGCATGGCATGACCGCCGACGCATGCCGGACTTCCCTCGGTGCCGTACGCGGTCTTCACCGCGGCCATGTCCTTGGTGCGCACTTTCAGTGCCGGCTTCTGCGGCACCCCGTCCGAGATCCGGCTCGCCACGTTGTAGACGTACGGGCTGCCGCTCTCGGCGCCCTTACGGGTGAAGACGGCTTGGAGATCGAGCGCCAATCCCGGCATGGAGCCGGTAGGCGTGATGTAGGCGTTCTTTATCGACATCATCGCCGACGTGACGACGGGCTGGCCCGCGATGTCCTGGACGATCCGCACGTCCCCATCGAGGAGGTCGGCATCGGTGCGATCGACCGTTGCCGTGATGGGCTTTGCGTGGCGCGCGTCGAGCAGGATCTCGGTGGCCTCGTTGATCGTCACCTTGGGCCGGTAGACGAGGGCCGACGATGTCTCACCATTCGCTTCGACCGTGCCGATACGGGTGAGCACGGCATACTGACCCGCCGGGACCTCGCCTTCGGCGTGGCCGTCCACCAGATCGGCGTAGAACGGCTCGTCTCCGGTGAGCGGGTACAGCAGAACACCCGTCTCGCTGGCCGGCTTGCCATGTCGATCAAGCACATCGAACGTGACCCGGACCCCCGCTTCGGCGTTCAGCCGTCGTGCCTTCGCCGGACGGGGCACCCCCTTGCTCACGGCCTCACCACGCAGCCCGTGCGGATACCGCTCCCGAACGTCCTGCGAAATCTGCGACGCCACCTGTGCGGTAGCCGCGACCTGACCTGCGCTCACCCGCTCCGGACCGCTCAGCACCCCTGCACCCAGCGCCCCCGCCACGACGGCCGTGACCGCAGTAGCGCCCACGACCAGGCTCCTCTTCCCCGCCAAGGGGTCTCCCTCCATGAGAACAAACCCGCACACCACACGGGCCTCATGGAGGAGATGTCCGGCCCCGCAAGATCATTTCTGGTTCAGCCGTCCCCCCGTCCCCCGCCCTCGGGCCGCCTGGCCCCGCCCGACCGCATTCCCCCGGTTGTAGTGACGGCTCATCGCGGCCACAGTTCCGGCCATTCGAGAGCGGAACTCGGCCGCAGCGAGAACCTGGACGTCCGCGCCCAGACGCAGGAGTTCCCGGACCGCCTGGTCGTGGGACTCGACCGGCACGGTGACGCGCGTCCAGCTATCTGGCTCGGTAACCGCGGTCTTCTGAACTTCGCTCACAACGGCCGGCTCGGCCAGGTGCGGCAGCCGATGCATGCCATCGTGCGACAGGCGCAGCACAGCCCGGCCCTTGGTTCGTCGGGCGTCATAGTCGTCGAGGTAGTCCTGCCAGTAGCGGCTCAAGTCAAAGTCGGCCGCTCGCTCGAAGCCCTGGTCGACGACGTCCGCAGCGAGGATCCGCGAGATTCGGTAGATGCGGGACCGCCCAGCCCGGCGAGCCACGAGATACCAACTGCCGCTCTTCAGCGCCACGCCGTACGGCTCAACCGTCCGCGTGACCTCGTGCGGGGCCTCCCAACGCAGGTAGCGAAGGCGCACACAACGCTGATGCCACACCGCCTCGGCGACCACTGCCAGATGCGGAGCGGCGTCGGCGTCCTGATACCAGGCCCGCGCGTCGAGGCGGACCCGCTCTCTCAGCCGAGCTGCCCTGTCGCGCGACTCGGGCGGCAGTGCGGCCATCAACTTCAACTGCGCCTCGGCCATGGCTATGGCCTCGCCGAGGCCGAGATCCGCGGCGGCGACGGGCAGCCCGGTCAGGACGAGCGACTCGGCTTCGGCGGCGGTCAACCCGGTCAGCCGGGTGCGATAGCCGCCGAACAGCCGATATCCGCCCTCATGACCGGCCTCGTCGTACAACGGGATGCCGGCCGCGCTCAGCGACTGGACGTCCCGGTAGACGGTCCGCTCGGAGACCTCCAACCGCGCGGCCAGTTCCCGCGCGGTTATCCGTTCACGGGTCTGCAGGAGCAGCAGAATCGACACCAGCCGGCTCGCGCGCATGCCGGAAAGACCTCCAGAGTCCACTGACAGTCGATGTCAGTGGACCGTCCTTACCGTCCCGGCATGGACTTCGACATCGACGAGTTCGGCAACCACTACATCGCCGTGTGGAACGAGCCGGACCCCGACGTCCGCCACAACCTGATCGCCGCCCTCTGGGACGACGAGGCCGTGGAGTTCACCGACTCCGCCGAATACCGCGGGCTCCCAGCCATCGAGGCCCGGATCGCCGAAGCCCACGAGCACCTGGTGAAGCAGGGCGGCTTCACCTTCCGGGCCGCTAGAGACGCCGTAGGGCACCACGGCACCGTCCGCTTCACCACCTACATGACCCCCGCCGCAGGCGCTGAGGCAGCCTGGACCGGCTTCGTCTTCGCCCGACTCGGCGATGACGGGCGAATCCATAAGGACTACCAGTTCGGAAACCCGCCGCCTCCCGTAGTGCCCGAGCAGCCTCAGCCGACGACGCGAGCCGTCGTCCACAAGTTCCTGCGCAGGAGCCGGCAAGGCGACCCCGACCACATCGCGGACCTCTACGCGCCCGAGGTCTCCTGGCGAGTGAACTGGCCGGTCGAGGAGCACCCGGCAGTGCCGTGGATCCGCCCCCGCTCCACCCGGGCCGACGCCGCCGACCACTTCCGCACATTCGCTGAGCACTGCCTACCTGCCGAGGGCCGCGTATCGATCGACGAAGCACTAATCGACGGACCCGACGCCGTACTGATCGGCACAAGCAGGCAACGCCTGAAGGACACCGGCAACCGCTTCACCAGGACCTTCGCGCTACGCCTCACCATCGAAGACGTCCGCATCACACGCCACCACATGTACGAGGACAGCCTCGCAGTCGCCAAATCATTCCCAACCAACTGACCAAGTACTCGGTGCCGTCCACCCGCGGACCGTTCGCGTGATCACATACTGTGCCACGAGCACTCCCCAGGACGATCAACATGCACCGACCTCATACGAGTCCTCGCATGTCACGTGGGGCAGTAGGGAGAACCGCTCGATCCTGGGACGATGCCGGGATTCGAGCAAGGGGGGTCGGACGGCGCCGAGGGTCAGACTTCCTCGACGGGCCACTCGGAGCAGGTTTCCGGAGTGCAGGTGGAAGCGTGCAGGATGAGGTTGCCGAGCTCGCCATACCAGGGCTCGATCGTGGCTCGACGGCCTGGAAACGCGCGCTCGGCAGCCTCGGCGTCGGCCTGATTGAACGAGCCGTAGAACAGGGGATGCCCGGAGAGGAGTTCAATCTTCTCCGACCCCATGGGCCAAATGGCCCGGTACATGTCGCCATCAAAGAACTGGTCGGGAGTTGGCCTGTTCGTCACACCCGCAGTCTATGGCGGACAGTAATCACCTGGTAGCAGAATCGTGAGAAGCATGTAAATCACCTGACAGATTCACCGCCCGCCCGTCAAGTCTCATGGTCCGCCTCATGATGCAAGTGGTGGGTGAAGGAAGGGAATTTGGGGCCAATGACTTCTTCGCCCCAGACCCCAACCAGTCCGGCAGTTCGGATATGGCGAAAACGCCACCTGCGACACGAGACGGCCGCCGCACGCCCCACGAACTACGCTGCGCGCGTGACCACCCCACCGAGCATCGACATCCTGCAGTTGCACAACGACGCCGATCGCGACGGCATCACCAGGCTCGTGGCCGGCGCCATCCTCCATGCCGATGGCCGAGTGCTCGTCCTGCGCCGCTCCGCCGAGGACGACTTCATGGCCGGCATCGAAGAACTCCCCTCAGGCGCCGTCGAGCCGGGCGAGAACCTGCTCACCGCGCTGGAACGCGAACTCACAGAAGAAATCGCCTGGTCCGGAGCACTCACCCTCGATCCAGGCTTCGTTACCCACTTCGACTACATCTCCGGATCCGGCCGCAAAACCCGTCAATACATCTTCGCCGTACCCCACCAAGGCCAGCCCATCGCCCTGAGCAGAGAACACACTGCCTACCGATGGCTCCACCCCACCGACCTGACCGACTCCGACGTCACCCCCGAGACCGCCCAAGCGATTCGAGCCTGGGCCGCCTCATGAAACCGCCCGCAAGGCGCCCACGGAATCTCACTGAGCCGGTCAACCTGCACCACGTGTCCGCTGGGTTCGGTACCGCTCCGCCGACCTCCCAGGTAGCTCCCGAAGGCCTGCCTTCAAGTAGGGGTAGCTCGAACAGGCTGCGTCCGTGGGCAAGCTGTTACGTAAGGGCTCTTTGTCGGCGACCGGCTTTTACGCCGGTGCAGCTGTGGGAGGCGGTGGCGTCGTTCCTGGTAGAAGCTGCGCGCGCATGGGTAGTGTGCGGGACGGGGGCGGGGAGATGCTGGATCGGAGGCCAGGTGATGGCTCGGCGTTCACGGCTTTCTCCGTGCGGTGACGTGCGGCCGGCCGATTGGGTGGTCGCGGGCGTAGGGCCGTTCGGGTCCGGGGTGGGCGGGCTGGTGCCCCACGGCTTCGAGGCGTACGCCCGGATCCTGCACCCGGCCTACGCGGCGGACGGGAGCCCGGTGACGTGGGCGCGGGTGGCCGCATGGTCGGGCGGGGCGGTGCACCCGCGCGTGCAGTTCCAGGCACTTGTCGGCCCCGTACCGCGTTCGGGCACCGTACGTCCGTGGGCGGAGGAACCCGACCCGGGATCGCTGACTCCGACGCTCTTGACCGCGCTCTGTGACGTCCTAGCCAGGCACACCAGAACACCTGGCCGCTGCTGGTTCTGCGTCTCGGACGTGTACGAACCAGCGCACGAGGGAGCGACCGCTACATTCACGGCGGACGCGGACGCGGACGCAGGTGAGGAGTGGGAGGAGCCCGACGTGCTTTCGCCGGCTATCCCGCCAGAGATCGCCGAAGGCCCCCGAGTGGAGTTGCCGGAACGCGCATATCTCCTACTCGAGGGCCCTCTTGACGCTGCCGGGGAACTCACGACGCCGCTCTTTCCGCAGTCACCCAACCTGTTCTGGCCCGATGACCGAGCCTGGTGTGTCACGACGGAAACGGATCTGGACTCCACCTACCTCGGAGGAACCGCAGCGCTCATCGCCGAGATACTGGCGGACGAGCGCTTGGAGGCACTCCCGGCCGAGGTGACCGACCCGGTGTGGGCGGACAGCGACGAGGTCAACCGGTAATACGGGTCAGCAGTGGATGGACACCGTCGGAGTCTTCTTCCCGACGGTGACGACCCTAGGAGAGTATCCAGGGGGCGCATAAAGCGTTGCGACCGCTTCGCCGTGATACCTGCCGGTCCTGCAGACGAGCGCCGCGTTGCCCTTGGCCGTACGTGCCCCGGTGCTGCCGAACGCCTTGATCTTGCTCCCGCGGTTGCTGAAGAGGCCGACCTTCCCCCGGATCATCCGGATCGGCTGAGTGCAGGTCACACCGGTACGGACGTTGATGGTCCCGTGCACGTGACCGGACTTGTGCGGGATGCCGCCGTGTGCCCCGATGAACCGGATCTCGCAGTGGATGACCCTGGCGCTGTGAGCCTTGGAATGGGCCGAGAAGTCGACGGTGGACTTACCCGGTATCGGCGGACGGGCAGACGCCTCCGCAGCCTCCGCCGTCACCGCGTTGCCGACGACACCCATGACGGCCACGACCCCCACGACGGTCAGCTTCCGCCTCAGCCCTCCGGCGGACCCCCGATGCTGCTGTCCCATGCACTACCTCCAAGCAATTGTCGAACCAAGACCCCCGTCAAGAACCGCAATGCTTGCAGCGCGAGCGAATTACTGTCAATGAACTTCGTTCGATCGAAAGCGGCCGCGATTCGCCATTTTTGCACATATGGATGACGTTTTGCGTCAGGAGAAAGGGATGTGTAACCCCTGGGCCCGCGCGACGAGGCGCCGGCTGCTCGACCACATCCGCACCCGTCCACATGACCAACTGTGCGACGCAAGTCAGGAAGTTGCTGATGGAAGGCCGTTGCGAACAATGGGAAGTCAGACTTGCCCGACCCAAGTAATGTGTCTCGCCCGAGCTTCCTTCAGAAGGGTCTTCCGCAGCTGCTCGCCAGTTCGACCCCTTGTCTTGACGGCGTGGCAGTTGGGGCAGAGAGCGATCATCTGAACCGGGTGGTCGCGGCCCCACCGTGCGCGGTCCTGGACATGGTCGACCTCGAGAATCGGATCGCCGTTCCTGGTCACGTCGTTGGGCTGACCGGTACACAGAGGGTTCTCGCAGTGCCCGGCGCTTCGGACGAGCACCGCTTCGACGGCGGCTGCTGAGCGTACGGGCTCCTCTCGCACGGTGGTCGAGGTGCGGTCGTGGTCGCCGCGCGCTTCGGCCGTCTCGACCGTCCAGCAGAGACGCCGGTAAAGCTCCAGCGGGCTTGAGTGGGGAGACGTCGATGTAGCAGTTGGTCCCGCGGATTGCAGACCAACCTCCACCAGCAATTTTTCGGGAGTGGCACCTCCGAAAAATCGCGTGCCGAGTATCGTGACGGCCTCGAAACGCGCTGATCGGCTGGTTGCGACGAGTTCATACGCCCAAGCCGTGAGGCCGCAGTGAGGATCTTGTTCTTCAAGCCAGGTGATCGGCTTGCCATGCGCCGCCGGGACGGCTCCGCCATGTCCAGTCAATTCCCAAAGATCGGTATGTGCCAGCGCGATTATGGGAAACTCAGGCGTCGGCCTGGAACTGGGTTGCCCGTACTCACGCATGAGGCCGCACAACTCTGCATGGGCCGCTCGCCAGGGCGCCAGCCTTGGATGGCGCTGCGCTGCCCTGCCCAGCGCCCAGAGAAGGGTTATGGGCTGATGCCGAGCGGGCCCATCGGGTGTGCTGGCGGCACGTAGATCGCCGAGAAGGTCAAGCAGGCGCCGCCGAGGCGAGGCAGGCTCATCGACGACTACCTCGAACCCCAAACGTGTGAGCAGTCGGCCGATGGTCTGCCGCCCGCCGGAGAACTGGCCCGCAGTCAGTGGACGGCCTGTGACGTAGCCATAAGCAACCCCGACTATGGCTTTGGAGTCGTAGTACACGCCATCGTGGTGCATGAAGTATTGACGGGCCTGGTCGAAACCGTACTTCTGCAGGAAGCGGCCACGTCCAAGCTGGTCGAACTCGGCGATCGAATCGAGGACGGCCTCACGCGTGATCACCGATAGATCCATACGGGTATGATATGCCCGATTTGAGGGCGTGGTCGCGGTTGAACTCGTCTGCCGGCTCACGAGACCTAGCGGATTGCAGAACGCCGAGAACGGTCAAACACATCGAAGCCGACTTGGGCGTATCTACCTCGAGCCGTTGTCCCAACATGACGATTCGCAGCGCGGCGAGCAGCCGAGCCGAGTACACCGCTGATCTAGCGGCGCTTCGCGTCGTCAGCACCAAGGGGTGGCCGTCCCCGCCCCCAGGCGTCTCCCTGGCGGACGTTGCAGATCCAGTGGGCGGCTTGGCGGTTCTCCAGCACGTGCTTGCCGGCCAGCGAGGCCGACTTGATGTGGTCGAGGGTTGCTAACCACGGATGGGGCCCAATCAACGGCGGGGTCGATCGCCACATGCCCCAACTGGCAGGTCCACCGGTCACGCGCATAGACGTCAAGCGGATCTACCTGGTAACCCTCGGCTATGAGCACACCGTAAGGGCGCATGCGGTGATAGCTGTTGCGGGCCGAGTGGAGCGCTGCCCTTCTCGGAGCGGGCCTTCAGCTCGCGTGTGGGCAATGCCAGGAGAGTAAGATTGTGACCCAAACTCGCAAACGAAAAACGCCATAGTCCACCTGCTCTGAAACGGAGAAAAGAGAGACTGCGGCGGAGGTGGACCCGTCACCATTCGCTGACAATGACAATCAAAGCCTGACTGGACGTTGGCAGCCCTCGCCCTTGTCGGGGGCTTCTGTTTGTTCTGTGGACGTGGCTCATGAACTCGCGGCGTGGGTGATGCTCTGCTGATTGCAGCAGGTCCAACGAACGGCCTGGAGGCCAGAGGTTGTTCACCGCTCCACAGTTGCCGCCTGGCCTGTTTGTGCCAACGATCTTCCCGGATAGGTTACTCGCCTGAAAGCAAGCGGAACAGGCATTAGGCTCTCGTTGGAACAAGGGGAGACGATGACTGACGACAGCACGGCAATAGTTCCGGTGTGGACGCTGGCGACTGGTGACGTCCGGGTGCCCACTCTGGCTGGGGACGAGCCGATGACGGCTGAGCGACTGGCTGAACTGCGCGGCGTGCTGGCCGTGCTGGTCGACGAGCCAATCGCCACACTCGAGGTGCATCCACTGCCCGACAAACTCGACCGCAGCCCAGGTATCCCACTGGATGCAGCGAGTCCCCTGGCACAGCATCTGTCGCAGCTCATCACGCAATCAGCGCAGCGTTCCTCTGCGGCGGCCACGGCGACCGCCTCCGGCGAAGGCTTGTATCGCATGGTGGTTCCGGCGAAGTTCGCCGCCCAGTTCGGTCAGGGCATCGTTCGCCCGATGGCGGCGAAGACGGTGGCCGGTGGAATCCGCGGTCCCCTCGTGACCTCAACGGGCATCGTCGGCGGCGCGACGTTCGTGCCAGTCGGTAAGGCGGCAGCAGCGGGCGCAGCCGGTGGAGCCGGCACCACTGCCGGCGTCGCGGCCGCGGGCAGCGTGGCGCTCACCGTGGCCGCGCCGCTCGTACTCATGGCCGTAGCGGTGGGGGTAAGCGCGTACGCCGACTCCAAACGCCAGCAGGCCATCGAGCACATCACAGAACTGCTGGAGCAACTGCAGGAAGACAATTTCGAGAGAGAGCGCAGCCAACTCGACGGCTGCCGCGACGCCATCGACAAAGCCACCGCCATCCTGCTCGACCAGGGCAAGCTCGGTGTCTCGCTGGGGTTGGACTCCGCGTCATACGCCATCAGCACGGCGCTGGTCGCCGCCGAGCGTCGCCTCGTCAAATGGCGGAGCGCCCTCGACACGCTGCCCGACGACACGCCCGTCGAGATCAGCACGCTGAGAAAGCCATTCCCCGGCCTCGCAGACGACCGTGGCGGCATGTTCCGCGCCCACCTCGAACTCGCCGCGCTGGCGATCGCGCTGGAGCGGCGGGTCATCGTCCTCCAGGCCGTCGAGCATGCTCAGAGCGACCCCGGCAATCCGTTCGAGAACTTCATTCGCAACCTGAAGGACCACCAGCAGCGCCTCGACGACCTGGAGTCGGGCATCGCCGGCGTCCTCGTCCGCCTGTCGGCGTTGGAGCTGGCACGCCCGTCCGGTTTGCGTCCCGTTTTCACGACCAGTGAAGTCGAGCGCCTGATGCGCGCGGCGCACAGGATTCGCAAGCTGAGCGACGGCGTTACGTTCAACAGCCGCCCGACGGACGTGGCGATCGAGATCGCCCGCGACAAGGACGGCTCAGTGGTCGTGTTCCCTGCGCTGCCCGCATAGCTTGGGCGTGCTCGCACTCAGCTGGTGCGTCCTGTGAAACTGCTCGACCCCTCCCTGCTCTTGCTCCGCAGCTTCTGCCCCTTCTGCATGCCAGGCAGCTCTGCCCTCCCACTGAGCGTTGAAGTCGAGCTCGTTCCTCTTCTCCCCCCGGTGACAAGGGCGCGATCGGGCAGTGGCGGGGCGGCCGCCCGCAGCTGACCACCGAGGCCAACGCGTTCCGCGGGATGCTGGGGATCGCGATCCGCCAGTGCCGGCCGACCGACCCCGAGGCCAAGGGGTTGGTGGAGCGGGCGAACGGGTATCTGGAGACCTCCTTCATGCCCGGCCGCGCCTTCACCGGCCCCTGCGACTTCAACGTCCAGCTCACTCAGTGGCTGGCGCGGGCCAACACCCGCCACCATCGGCGGATCGGGTGCCGTCCGGCCGACCGGATCGAGGTCGATCGGGCAGCGATGGTGGGGCTGCCGCCGGTCGCTCCGGCGGTCGGGTGGCGGACCTCGACGCGGCTGGCCCGCGACCACTACGTCCGGATCGCCTCCAACGACTATTCGGTGCACCCGTCGGTGATCGGGCGACTGGTCGAGGTGGTCGCCGATCCCGAGCAGGTCACCGTGACCTGCGGCGGCCAACTTGTCGCCCGGCATGAGCGGTGCTGGGCCGCTCATCAGAGCATCACTGACCCGGCCCACGCCCAGGCCGCGGCCGCACTGCGCCGCTCGAGGATCCAGGCCGTGACCGCTCCGGCCGACACCCAGGTCGAGCAACGCCGGCTCAGTGACTACGACGCACTGCTGGGCGTTGACGGGGTGGTGGCCTGATGGCTTCTGCTAAGACCGGCAGTGGCCGCAACCTCGCCGCCGAACTGGCCTATCTGACCCGGGTGCTCAAGGCTCCGTCCCTGGCCGCGTCGGTCGAGCGGCTCGCCGAACGAGCACGGGCCGAGTCCTGGAGCCATGAGGAGTTCCTGGCAGCCTGCCTGCAACGCGAGGTCGCCGCCCGCGAATCCCACGGCGGTGAGGCCCGCATCCGTGCAGCGCGGTTCCCTGCCCGCAAGGGACTGGAGGACTTCGACTTCGACCACCAGCGGTCCCTCAAGCGTGAGGTCATCGCCCATCTGGGCACTCTGGACTTCGTCGCCGCCCGCGAGAACGTGGTGTTCCTGGGGCCGCCGGGCACCGGCAAGACCCACCTGTCGATCGGCCTGGGGGATGCGCGCCTGCCAGGCCGGGCACCGCGTCGCGTTCGCCACCGCGGCCGCATGGGTCGCCCGCCTGGCCGACGCCCACACCGCCGGGAAACTGCAGGAAGAGCTGGTCAAACTCGCCCGCATCCCGGTGCTGGTGGTCGATGAGGTCGGCTACATCCCCTTCGAGCCCGAAGCGGCGAACCTGTTCTTCCAACTGGTCTCCAGCCGCTACGAACGCGCCTCGCTGATCGTGACCAGCAACAAGCCGTTCGGACGCTGGGGCGAGGTGTTCGGCGACGACATCGTGGCCGCAGCCATGATCGACCGCCTCGTTCACCACGCCGAGGTCATCAGCCTGAAGGGAGACAGCTACCGCCTCAAGAACCGCGACCTGGGCCGCGTCCCCGCCGCCCAGACCAACAACGACCATCAGTAACAACCCGCAGCAAACAACACCACCAGGGGGTCAACTTTCAGACGTCGGCAGGGGGTCAGAATTCGCGCGCCGTTGACACGGACAAGGCATGGCAACGAGCAGAGGTCGAGGTCTCCAGGGGCCGAACGGGAGATCCAGGCCGCGGAAAGCAGCGGTTCAAGGATTACGTCGAGCAGGTCTAGCTCCCGAACCACCAGGTCGAGGCCACCACCCGTGAGGGCTACACGTACGCGATCTACAAGCACATCATGCCGACGTCCTCCCCGAGCACGTCCGCGCGTGGATCACGGCCCTCAAGAACCAGGGCATGAAGCCGGTGACCATCCGCTACCAGAAGATCATCCTCAGCGCCATCTTCACCACCGCGATGGACGACCAGGTCACCTTCATCCACCCCTGCCGCGGAGTACGGACGCCCCCGGTCGTCCGCAAGCCCCTCGAGATCATCACTCCCGAGCAGTTCGACGACGTCTACCACGCCCTCCCCGAAGGCACCTTCCGACTCCTCGCCGAAACCGAGATCGAGAGCGACCTCCGCTGGGGCGAGCTCAGCGAGCTGCGAGTGAAGGACGGTCAACCTCAGAACCCGCATCCTCACGGTCAGCCGCACGCTCGTCGAGTTGAACCCGAAGTTCCACCCGGAAGGCCGCCACTTCCTGGTCAAGGACTACCCGAAGGACAAGGAGTACCGCCGCTTCAAACTCAGCACCCAGACCACCGAGAAGCTAGAGGAGCACATCCGAGCAGCCAACCTGACCCAAGACGACCTCCTCTTCCAGATGCCACCTCAGGACAAGCCCCGAGCCCGCATCACCGAGATCCCAGACCCACCCACCCTCGGCCGCACGGAACCGAACGAGAAGGGCCGCACTTACAACCACGGCACCCTGAGCGGGCACACCGCCGGCCGCTGCCGCTGCGACTACTGCCGAGGCGCCTTCACCCTCTACCGAGCCGCCCGCCGCGCGAACGGCAAGGACAACCCGCGCCCCCGACGCGTCCGCGAAACCGACGGTCACATCCCCAACGACTGGTTTCGCCGCAAGATCTGGTACCCCGCCCGGGCCGCCGCCGGCCTCAACTTCAGACCCACCATGCGCGACCTGCGCCATGCCCACGCCTCCTGGCTCCTCAACGGCGGCGCCGACCTCCAGGTAGTCAAGGAACGCCTCGGCCACGCCTCGATCTCAACAACCGAGCGTTACCTACACACCCTCCCCGACGCCGACGAAACAGCCCTAGAGGCCCCCGCTAAGACTCGGAGCAGGTCAGCCACTCGGTAGCCGCGGTAGCTGTACCCCAGCGAACTCGCGCATTACAAAGTAACGGGGTATCTCTCGCTCCAAGAGAGATACCCCCCGCGCATCTTGATGGCCGCCCGGCCCGGCCGTGTGGCACGGACGGAACCAACATCAGCGCCGATCAGGTCTCCACTTATCGACAAAGGCGGCTACGTCCTATTACCTCGAAGAGGAAACGGGAAACGCCCGTATCGTCTTGCCTCCCGGCCCGAGGGCCCGCAGTCTTACTGGCGGTGACTCCCGGCTGTTCGGACAGGCGGTGACGGAGGTTGATGTGGTCCAGCAGCCCACTGACTTCGGAGCAGAACTTCGACGACGGCGCCTGGAATCCGACATGACGCTGACGGGACTGGCCCAGCGGGTCCATTACAGCAAGGCCCAGCTGAGCAAGGTCGAGCGAGGCATCAAGAAGCCCAGCCGCGAGTTGGCTCGCCTCTGCGATGCCGCGCTCGCCGCCGATGGAGCGCTCGCAGCGCTGGTCCCCGAGAACCCTTCCGGGATTGGAGTCACCGTAGATGCAGATGGTGATGAGGAGGTGTGGCTGATGCAGTTGTCCTCACAAGGCCAAAGCCGGTTCCAGCCCATGAGCCGACGACAGGCGGTCGCGGCTGGCGCCGCGTCAATCGCGGGTGTGAGCATCGGCCTGCCTGCTATTTCCACCAACGTCGAGGACACGACGCTTGTCGGGACATTCCGATCTTTGTTCGATCAATATCGGCAGCTCGGTCAGACCACCAGCCCCGGGCTGCTGCTACCCGTTCTCATCGCACAGACCCACGCCCTCCAAGAACTGTCCAAGACTGCCGGTGCACGTACGCGCCAGGCGTTGTTACGGCTCGGGTCCCGTTACGCCGAGTACATCGGCTGGCTGGTGCAGGAAACCGGCGACGAGCATGGCGCGCTGTGGTGGACCCAGCGCGCCGTCGACCTTGCCGACGCCGGTGGTGATCACCATCTCGCCGCCTACTCACTGGTCCGGCGCGCACTCGTCACGCTCTACCGCGGCGACCCCGGGCGAACGATCGGGCTGGCCCGGCAGGCGCAGAGCAGCGATGTGACGCCGCGGATCCGTGGCCTGGCGGCACAACGGGAAGCACAAGGACACGCTCTCGCCGGCGATTACCACGCTTGCATGCGGAGCCTGGAGCAGGCCCGCGCCCTGCTCGCTTGCTCAGGGGAGGGCTCGGGCGCCCCGGTCATCGGAACCACGAACCTGACCGATCCCGCCGAGATGGTCAGGGGCTGGTGCCTGTACGACCTGGGGCGGCCACGGGCCGCCGCGCAGATCATCGAAACACAGCTAGCACAGGTGCCCGAACAGGCAGTGCGTACGCAAGTCCGCTTCGGCCTACGGCGGGCGCTCGCCCACGCAGCGGACGGCGAGATCGACCATGCTTGCCGGCTCACCCAGGAACTGCTGCCAAGGGCCACCACGATCGGCTCGGCGACCGTCGCCACCGATCTGCGTGCTCTCGCGCGCACGCTGTCTCGCCACCCCAAGAACCGATCGGTGCGCGCACTGGCACCCGAACTCGGTACCGCATTAGGGACGACCACCCGCAAATGAGGAGACCGCGATGCAGGGAGTGTTCATCAACTACCGCACTGGCGACGGCGACGAGGCGGCCGCAATACTGGAACAGGGACTGTCCCACCGGTTCGGCAAGGAGCGGATCTTCCGCGCCACCACGTCCATCCAGCCCGGCCAGGCTTACCCGGAAAGACTCCTCAACGCCGTATACAACAGCGTGGTCCTCCTGGCCATCATAGGTCCCGACTGGGCTCGCGACCCCCGGCTGCGCGACGAGAGCGATTGGGTGCGCCGGGAGATCCTGGAGGCCTTCGCCTCGAAGACTACCGTGACCCTTTTTCATCGGTCTGGGGAGATGGTGATCACGAAGTGATCGCGATGCTGGCGTTCGGCCGGTGAAGCGAAGAAGCCCCTGTTAGACGGC